>JBKKBU010000397.1:0-6535 GCA_046713755.1 Mycobacteriales bacterium | reverse complement strand
TCCGGATCGTGGGGGACGGCCTTCGGCAAGGTGCTCGCCGACGCGGGCACCGACGTGGTGCTGTGGGCGCGGCGGCCCGAGCTGGCCCAGAGCATCCGCGAGTCGCACGAGAACGCCGACTACCTGCCCGGCGTGGTGCTGCCGGGGCGCCTCACGGCCACCTCCGATGCGCTCGAGGCGGTCAACGGCGCCGAGTTCGTCATCCTGGCCGTGCCGTCGCAGAGCCTGCGCGAGAACCTCGCGGTGGTCGCCGCTGCCCTCGCACCCGGAGCGGTGCTCGTCAGCCTCATGAAAGGCGTCGAGCTCGGCAGCCTGAAGCGCATGAGCGAGGTCATCTGCGAGGTGGCCGACGTCCCCGCCGACCAGGTCGCGGTGGTCAGCGGCCCCAACCTGGCCAAGGAGATCGCGGCTGGACAGCCCGCTGCGACCGTCGTCGCCTGTAGCGACGGCTCGGCGGCCGAGCGGCTGCAGGCGGCCAGCCTGACGGCGTACTTCCGGCCCTACACCAACACCGATGTCGTGGGCTGTGAGCTCGGTGGCGCGGTGAAGAACGTCATCGCGCTCGCGACCGGCATGGCCGAAGGGATGGGCTTCGGCGACAACACCAAGGCCTCTCTCATCACGCGCGGTCTGGCCGAGACAGCCCGCCTGGGTGCCGCCTTCGGCGCCGACCCGATGACGTTCTCTGGGCTCGCCGGGCTGGGGGACCTGGTGGCCACCTGCACGTCACCGCTGTCTCGCAACCGGACCTTCGGGGAGAAGCTCGGTCGCGGTGAGACCCTCGACGAGATCCTCGCTCAGAAGCAGCAGACAGCCGAGGGCGTCAAGTCTTGCCGATCGATCCTGGACCTTGCGCGCAAGCACGACATCGACATGCCGATCACCGAACAGGTCGTCGCGGTCTGCCACGAGGGCCTGTCACCCCGGGAGGTCATCCGCAACCTCATGACCAGGGAAGCCAAGTCCGAGTAGGGCGAGTGACAGGCTGGGGTGATGAACCCCGAGCAGTACGGCGAACACACCCGCGCCGTCCACCACGCGCCGCCGACACCGGTGCTGCAGCGGCCGTTGTCGCCGCCTGTGCACCGCACCACGGCGTTCGCGTTCGACAGCGCCCAGGAGATGGCTGAGGTCTTCGCCGGGGCCCCGGGCTGGTCCTACAGTCGCACTGACAACCCGTCGGCAGCTGACTTCGCACGCGCCGTGGCTGACCTCGAGGGCGCGGAGGCGGGCCAGTCGTTCGCGTCCGGCACGGCGGCCGTCACCGCAATCCTCGTGGCCTTCACCTCCGTCGGCGCCCACGTCGTCGCTCCCCGGGAGGTGTACGGCGGGACGTGGGGGCTCCTGGTCAACCAGCTGTCCCGATTCGGGGTGGCCACGACGTTCGTCGACTTCTCCGACATCGCGACGGTCCGGGCCGCCATCACACCGGCCACCACGCTGCTGTGGGGCGAGGTGCTGTCCAACCCCACGATGGCGGTGACAGACCTGCCCGCCCTCGCCGAGGTCGCCCGCGGGGCCGGGATCCCGCTCGCTGTCGACGCGACCTTCGCCTCGCCGGCGATGTGCCGGCCGATCGAGCACGGGGTCGACCTGGTGGTGCACTCGGCGACAAAATACTTAGGCGGGCACAGCGATGTCACCGGCGGGGTGATGGTCGGTCGGTCAGACCTGGTGGCCCGGGTGCGGCAGGTGCGCATCGACACCGGTGCCGCGCTCTCGCCGGACGATGCCGTCCTGCTGCACCGGGGCCTGCACACCCTCCCGTTGCGGGTGGCGCGGCAGTGCGCCACCGCCTTGGAGGTGGCGCGGGCCCTCGAGCAGCACCCCGCGGTGGAGCGGGTCGACCACCCGGGGCTGCCGTCACACCGGGACCACGCGCTGGCCCTGCGGCTCCTCGACGAGGGGCGCTACGGCGCGGTGCTCACGGTCACGCCGCGCGGCGGTCGGAGCGCCGGAATGGCGCTGGTCGACCGACTGCAGCTCATCGCCCGGGCCACCTCGCTGGGCGGCACCGTCAGCAAGGCGGTCCACATCGCGAGCACCACCCACCGGATGCTGACGCCCGAGGCGCTGGCCGCAGGTGGGATCGGGGAGGGCGCGGTCCGCGTGTCGATCGGGCTGGAGGATCCGGCGGATCTGCTGGCCGACCTCGAGCAGGCTCTTGCGCAGCTGTGACGGATCTAGCCTCCGTCGCGAGGGCCCTGCTGCACCACTACGGCGAGGAGCCGTGGTGGTGGCCGGTGCTGCTGCCAGAGCTCGAGCGACCTGACGAGCTGCTCCTCGCTGCAGTGCTGTGCCAGCAGTCCCGATGGGAGCGCGTCGAGCAGGCGCTGCTGCGGATGTCGGCTGCCGGTCTGGTCCGGTGGGAGGCACTCGCCGTCGCAGATCCGGGGGTCCTCCAACCGCTCTTGACCGGCGTCGCCTACCCGCCTACCCGCGCGCGTCTGCTCCCGGTCCTGGCCGGTGCCGTGCTCGCCGCCGGTGGTGTCAGCGCCCTGCTCGCCTCCGACGACCCCCGGGCCGCCCTGCTCGAGCTGCCCCAGGTCGGGCCGGAGACAGCGGACACGCTGTTGGCCTTCACCGGCACCTCGGTGCCGGTCGTGGACGCCTACCTGCGCAGGGTGCTGGGTCGGCTGGGGATCGTCGACGCCGCGGCGTCGTACCCCGTCCTGCGTGCTGCGCTGGAACCAATGGCGACAGCGGGGCTGTCGTGGGACGTGCTGCACGCCCTAGTGGTGGAGCACGGCATCCACCACTGCCTGACTGGTGCGCCGCGGTGTCACGACGACGGCGTGCGGCGACGCGACTACGCCGAGCCGCGCAAGTGCGCGACGCACTGCCCGACGGGCTGTGGTGGTGGTTGCCCGCTCGCCCCGGTGTGCCCCACTGCGCGCCCTGCTGAGGCCGGCCCGGCTCGCCTAGTCTGCTCGCCATGAGCCGGATCCGCGTCGCCGTCGTCTTCGGTGGTCGCAGCACCGAGCACGCAATCTCCTGCGTCTCGGCGGGCAGCGTCCTGGGCGCGCTCGACCGCGCGGTCTACGACGTCGTCGCTGTCGGCATCACGCCGGAGGGGCGCTGGGTGCTCGCCCCCGACGATCCCGCACAGTGGGTGATCAGCGGTCGTGAGCTGCCGGCGGTCAAGGACGGCCAGGCGGTGGCGCTCCCGGGTGATCCGACCGCTGGTGGGTTGGTGCCGCTCGAGGGCGGGGCCGCCGTCCTCGGCGCTGTGGACGTCGTCTTCCCCGTCCTGCACGGGCCCTACGGCGAGGACGGGACGGTCCAAGGGCTGCTGGAGATGGCCGGTGTGCCCTACGTCGGCAGCGGGGTGCTGGCGAGCGCCGCCGCGATGGACAAGGCAGTCGCCAAGCGCCTGCTGGTTTCCGACGGCATCCCGGTCGCGCCGTGGACGGTCATCACCCGTCGGCTGTGGGCCACGAACCCGGACGGCTGCCGGTTGGCTGCCCGTGACCTGGGGCTGCCGGTCTTCGTCAAGCCGGCCCGGGGTGGTTCCTCCATCGGCATCAGCAAGGTGTCCGCGTGGGAGGACCTGCCCGCTGCGGTCGAGCTCGCGCTGACCTCCGATGCGAAGGTGCTCGTCGAAGCCGGCGTCGCCGGCCGCGAGATCGAGGTAGGGGTCCTCGACGGAGCCGCCGGACCGGCGGTGTCGGTGCCGGCCGAGGTCCGGGTCGTCGGCGACCACGAGTTCTACGACTTCGACGCGAAGTACCTCGATGGCGCGACCGAGCTCGACTGCCCAGCCGACCTGGCGCCGGATGTCGTCGCGCGCCTGTCGGACCTGGCCGTTCTCGCGTTCACGTCGCTCGGGTGTGAGGGTCTCGCGCGCGTCGACTTCTTCGTCACGCCCGATGGCGGTCTGGTCCTCAACGAGGTCAACACGATGCCCGGGTTCACCACGACGTCCATGTTCCCGTTGATGTGGGCGCACACCGGCCTGGACTACCCCGCTCTCGTCGACCACCTCGTGCAGGACGCGCTCCGCCGCGGGACCGGGCTTCGCTAAGCCGCGAAGCTCATCGTGCGAGCAGCCACGAGCGGGCAGCGGACCAGGAGGCGCTGGTCGGATCGATGGGGTCGCGGTGCGTCTCGCGCTCGGGCGCAATGAGCTGGACGTCCCCACCGGCGGCGACCGCCGCGTCGACGTAGTCGCGCGACCGCGCGACGTCGATGGTCGAGTCGGCCCGCGGATGGACGACCAGCACCGGCACGGGCGGGGGCAGCAAGGCCATCGGGTCGGCCAGTGTCCAGCGGTCCGGCACATCGTCAGCCGAACCACCGAGCAGCTCACGCGCCGCTGCTCCTGCTCGCCGCAGGTGCGTCACGGGGGCAAGCGCCACGACCGCCGAGGCACGTACGACGGGCGCCGCACCGACCTCTTCGGTCGCCCGCTCCGATCGCGAGGCCGCCCACAGCGCGAGATGGCCACCCGCTGAGTGACCGACGACCGTGACGCGTGACAGGTCCAGGGCGGCCACCGCGGCCAGGGTGTCGATGCCGTTGGCCACGTCGGCGAAGGTCATCGGCCAGCCGCCCCCGCCGCCCCGACCCGACCCGAGGCGGCGGTACTCCAGATTGAGCACCGCGACGTCGCGCGAGACGAGGTCGAGCGCCAGGGGGCGCATGACGAGCTTGCCGAAGCCCGTCCGCCAGTGACCACCGTGCAGCAGGACGACCACCGGGTGCGGCCCGGCGGACCGGGGTAGGTGCAGGTCAGCCACCTGCGCGGCCGTCGGTCCGTAGCTGCGTCGCGGGGGCCGGCGGAGCGCGGCCCGGGCAACCGCTAGCGCAAACGACACCTCAGGCCCCGGGTGCCGCGGTGGCCGCTGCAATGGTCGTCGTGATCACCGGCACGAGGTCCACCAGCAACGTGGCGTCGTAGCCGTCCGGGACGGTGATCCGGACGTTGATCGAGAGATCGCCGGTGGTGAACGCGGTGGCTGCACCGATGTCGTCGGGCGCGAACGTGAGCGTGCTCCCGCCGGGCGGGCCCAGCGTGAGGACCTCGGCCTGCAGGTCAGCGCGATCGACGCCGCACTCCAGGACGACGGCGGGGTCGCCCCAGGCCGCAGCGCGGCTCGGGTCGCCGGTCACGGGTCGCCTCATCAGCGGGCCGGCCGGACCGTCGAGGCTGGCGGGCAGGGCAGCAGCGAGCTTCGTGCAGGCCGCCACGACGGGCGCGGCAGAGAGGGTGGGAGTGACCACGTCCACCGGTCCGGTGGACATCGGTCGAGGCGTCGGGTCGCCGGGGGACGTGCAGGCAGTCAGCGCGAGTGCGGCGCCTGCGACCAGCAGCCTCAGAGGTGGACGACGGGGCAGGTCAGGGTGCGGGTGATGCCGTCGACGGCCTGGATCTTGGCCACGACCAGCTTGCCGAGGTCGTCGACGCTCGCGGCCTCCGCGCGCACGATGACGTCGTAGGGGCCGGTGACGTCTTCGGCCTGCGCGACGCCGTCGAGGGCCGAGATGGCGGCGGCCACGGCCGCAGCCTTGCCGACCTCTGTCTGGATGAGGATGTAGGCCTGGACCACGGCGCCGGAGTCCCTTCTGGAAGTCTTGCGGACGTGGCGGACGCTACCGCACGGGATCTCGGTGAGTTCGGGCTGATCGCTGCCGTGGTCGCGCGGCTCCCGATCGGCCCGGGCGTCCTGCTCGGCCCCGGTGACGACGCCGCGGTGGTGGCCGCCCCCGACGGGCGGGTCGTGGCCACGACCGACGTGCTCGTCGAGGGCGTGCACTTCCGGCGTGACTGGTCGACCGGCTACGACGTCGGGCGCAAGGCCGCCGCCGCCAACCTCGCTGATGTCGCCGCGATGGGTGCGACCGCGACCGCCCTGCTCGTGGGCCTCGTTGCCCCCGCAGACCTCCCCGTGGACTGGGCACTGGCGCTCGCCGCCGGGCTGCGCGACGAGGCTGCGCTCGTCGGCGCGAGTGTCGTCGGCGGGGACACCGTCGCCGGCGATCGGGTCGTGGTGAGTGTCACCGCCCTCGGTGACCTCGCCGGTCGTCCGCCGGTCACCCGGGCCGGTGCCGACGTCGGCGACGTCGTCGTCGTCGCGGGGCTGCTCGGGGGATCCGCTGCCGGGCTGGCACTGCTGCAGGCTGGGGTCTCCGCCGGGCCGCTCGTCGAGGCCCATCGCCGCCCCACCCCGCCGTACGACCTCGGCCCTGCCTTGGCGTTGGCCGGCGCCACGGCCATGTGCGACGTCAGCGACGGGTTGGTGAACGACCTCGGTCATGTCTGCCGGGCCAGCGGGGTCGGTGTCGTCATCGATCCGGTGCAGCTCCCCCTGCACCCTGGCGCCACGCACGAGCAGGGCTTGTACGGCGGCGAGGACCATGCTCTGGTCGCGACCGTGCCCACGGGTGCGGTGCCCGCCGGCGTCGTCGTCATCGGGCGGGTGGTCACGGGGTCGGGGGTCGCCGGTCCAGACGGCCCGCTCGTCGGCGGCTGGGAGCACTTCACGTGAAGCGCGTCCTCACCGTCGCCGGCAGTGATTCCGGGGGCGGCGCTGGG
>JBKKBU010000396.1:0-3826 GCA_046713755.1 Mycobacteriales bacterium | reverse complement strand
TGCGGCCGTTCTTCGACGACACCTGGAAGAAGCCCTAGTTGGACCTCGTCCTGCTCGGTCTCACGATCGGGATGGCCAACGCTCTGCTCGCTGTCGGTCTCGTCCTGATCTACATGTCCAACCGGGTCGTCAACTTCGCGCACGGTGAGATCGGTGCCTTCGCCGTGGCGTTGATGCTGACGTTCACCCAGGTCCTCGAGTGGGGCTACTGGCCGGCCCTGCTCGCCAGCCTGGCCGGCACCTGCCTGCTGGCGGCCGTCATCGAGCGCACCGTGATCCAGCGGCTGTTCCGCAGCCCCCGCCTCATCGTGCTCATCGCCACGGTCGGCGTGGCGCAGGTCGTCACGGTCGGTCGGCTGATCCTGCCCAAGCCCAAGAAGGACGGCGAGGCGGTGTTTGCCGGCGGGGGGACGCAGTTCCCGGTGCCGTTCGACGAGCCGTCGTTCACCTTTGGCCGCGTCGTGATCGGGCCGGAGCACCTCATGGTGCTCGTCGTCGGCCCGATCGCCGTGCTGGCCGTGGTGCTCTTCCTGCGCAAGAGCGTCTACGGCGTGGCGATGCGAGCGTCAGCCGAGAACTCCGCCCGCGCGCAGCTGCTCGGCATCCCGGTCCGGCGGGTCTCCACGATGGCCTGGGTGATCGGTGGGCTGCTCGCCGCCATCGGCGCGATCCTGCTGGCTCCGGTCGTCGGGTTCTCGAGCACCGAAGCCGTCGGGTTGCCGCTGCTGGCGCGCGGTCTGGCAGCGGCGACGGTGGCGCGTTTCGAGTCGGTCGGGCTGGCGTTCGGCTGCGGCCTGGCGTTCGGGCTGATCGACCAGCTGGCCATCTTCTACACCGGTCAGAGCGGGGTCACCGACGCGATCGTGCTCGGCATCGTGCTGCTGGTGCTGCTCTTCCGGCGCTTCGAGAAGCGCCGCACGACGGCCGCCGAGGAGTCGTCCTGGGCCGTGGCCGACCCGGTGCGGCCGCTACCGCCGGAGATCGCCGGCCACCCGCGTTGGCGGATGGTCAGCCTCGGGACGGTCGGGGTCACCGCGGCTCTCCTGCTCGCGGCTCCGGCCCTGCTGGCGGCCTCCACCACGTTCCTGCTCGCCACCGTCGCGGTCGTCAGCGTGGTGACGATCGCGCTCACCATCTTGTCGGGTTGGGGCGGTCAGCTGTCGATCGGCCACTGGGCCCTCGCGGGGTTCGGCGGCGTCCTGGGCAGCCGGCTCCATGAGGTGCTGGACGTGCCGTTCTGGCTGGCCTTCCTCGCCGTTGGCGCGCTCGGCGGTGCCGTGTCGCTGCTGCTCGGCATCCCGGCGCTCCGGCTGCCTGGCCCACTGCTCGCGGTCGTGACGCTCGGGTTCGCCGTCGTCTGCTCGACCTGGCTGTTCGACGAGCCCTGGTTCCGTGGCACGGGGGTGCTGGACCGGCCGGAGTGGATCGGCATCGACACCTACTACTTCCTCTGCCTGGCGTTCCTCGCCGCGGTCGTGCTCGCCGTGCGCTCGTTGCAACGGGGCCGCTTCGGCCGCAACGTCCTTGCGGTGCGGGACAACCCGGTCCAGGCCGCAGCGATGGGCATCGCCGTCGTGCGGACCAAGCTCACGACCTTCGTGCTCTCCGGCACGCTGGCGAGCCTGGCCGGCTTCCTCTGGGCCGCCGGTGTCCGCACGGCCTCGCCAGAGGCCTTCCCTGCCTACCGCTCGCTGAGCCTGTTGGCAGCGGCCATCATCGGCGGGCTCGGCTCCGTCGGCGGTGCTGTCCTCGGCACGGGCTACCTGCTCGGGATCCCCTACTTCGCGGCCGACGTGTCGCCCTACTTCGGGATCCTGTCGACCGGCGTCGGGCTGCTGACTCTCGTGCTCGTGCTGCCTGGCGGCCTGGCTCGGGTGGCCTTCACCATCAGGGACCGGGTGGCTCTGCTCGTCACGGGACTCGATGCCAGGCCCAAGGTCGAACCGGTCGAGCTGGTCGTCCCGCCGACCCCCACCGAGCTGGTCGGAGCCGCCCCGTGATGGGCATGGGTCGCCTGCGTTCCTACCTGGACGGCGAGGATCCGAAGCCGGCCGCCGCGATGTTTGGCCTCAACGCGGTCGACGAGCTCGACAGCGCCACCTTCATCTGGCTCGGCCCGATCATCGCGGAGTCCTTCGGTAAGGGCGTCGGCGCTTTTGGCGTCATCGGCGTGCTGGTCCTGGTTGTCGCCCCGCTCATCGCGATCCCGGTGTCGCTCGTTGCCGACCGCCGCGCCCGGATGCCGATCGCGCTGATCTGCGCTGCGACCTGGGGGTTGTTCTCGCTGGCCTCCGCGGCGGCGTTCACCCTGACGCTGCTCGTCATCGCCCGGATCGGCTCGTCGCTGGGTCGCACCGTGAGCTACCCCGTGCAGCTGTCGCTGCTGGCCGACTTCTACTCCCCGCGGGTGCGCGCCAAGGCCATGGGTGTGCACTCCCAGGCCAATACGGTCGGCGCCATCTTCGGGGCGCTCGGGGCGGGCGCGATCGCCCAGTTCTTCGGCTGGCGTACCGCTTTTGTCGTGCTCGCTGTCCCGACGCTGCTCACCATCCTGGCAGTCCGCTCGGTGCGCGAGCCGAAGCGCGGCGCCTTCGAGCGCATGGAAACGGCGGAAGCCCTGCCGTTCCGGGAGGTCTTCCCCCGGCTCTACGCGATCCGCTCGCAGCGCTACGTCTGGTTCGCCGGCATCTACATCGTCGGCGGCGGCACTCTCGGAACGGTGTTGATCCTGCCGTTCTACTTCAAGGAGACCTACGACATCGGCCCCTTCGGGGTGGGGGTCATCGGAGCCGTCGCCGGCCTCGGCGCGATGGTCTCGACCTTCATCGGGGCCCGCATCGCGCAGGACCGGCTCAACGAGTCCCCGCGCATCGGTGTCCGGTGGATCGCGACCGTCATGTTCATCGCCTGCGGGGTGCTCGCGGTGTTCGGCCTCGCGCCGACGCTGTGGGTCACGGTGCCGCTGCTGTTCGTGCTGTTCGCGCTCTTTGGCCTCATCAGCCCCTTGCTCGCCACCATCGGGACGTTGATCGCCCCGCCGGAGCTGCGCTCGTCGGCGTACTCGCTCGGTCAGGTGATCTGGCTGCTGGGCGCGATCCCGGCGCTGATCATCGCCCTCATCGCGGACCAGGCCGGCTACGGCTGGGCCTTCGCGATCGCGGCCCTGGTGCTGCTGCGCGGGATCTTCCACATCCTCACGGTCTCCCGCTACATCGACGCCGACGTGGCGCGCCGCGACCCCGAGCACGTCGACACCGGAGCCCGCACCGATGCGGACGGCAGCGTCCTGCTGCTCGAGACCAAGGACCTCACCGTCTCCTACGACGGGGTGCAGGTGCTGTTCGGCGTCGACCTGCAGATCCGGCAGGGCGAGATCGTCGCGCTGCTCGGCACCAACGGCGCAGGCAAGTCCACGATGCTCAACGCCATCAACGGCCTGGTCGAGCCGGACGGCGGCAACGTCTGGTTCGACGGCGTGCCGATCACCGGGGAGCCGCCGGAGCGGACGACGGCGCGAGGGATCGTCCAGGCACCGGGCGGCCGCGGGATCTTCCCGGGCCTCACCGTCGAGGACAACCTCCGGCTCGGTGCGTTCCTGATCCGCAAGGACAAGGCACTTTTGTCAGCCCGGCTCGCCGAGGTGCTCGACGTCTTCCCGGCACTGGTGCCGCTCCTGCCGCTGCGCGCCGGCTCGCTGTCGGGCGGCCAGCGCCAGCAGCTGGTGCTTGCCCAGTCCTTCCTGCTCAAGCCCAAGCTGCTGCTCATCGACGAGCGCTCGCTGGGGCTTGCTCCGGTGAGCGTGCAGGAGCTGCTCGCCACCGTGCGC
>JBKKBU010000395.1:0-3576 GCA_046713755.1 Mycobacteriales bacterium | reverse complement strand
CTGTCACGCTGCGCCGAGGTCCCCGGCATCGCGACCCGCTCGGCTGCGGCGGTCACCGCCTTCGCCGACCTCATGGATGAGCTGCGCACCTTGGTCCTCGGCGGCATGCCGCCGGCGGAGGTGCTCGAAGCGGTCCTCGACCGATCCGGCTACCTCAGCGAGCTCGCCCAGTCGGTCGACCCGCAGGACGAGTCGCGCGTGGAGAACCTGTCGGAGCTCGTGGGGGTCGCGCGGGAGTTCTCCGAGCGGGTGCCGGAGGGCGGCGTCGCGGAGTTCCTCGAGCAGGTCTCACTGGTCGCCGACGCGGACATGGTGCCGGGCGAGGGCGACGGGGTCGTGACCCTCATGACGCTGCACGCCGCCAAGGGCCTGGAGTACCCCGTCGTGTTCCTCACCGGCCTCGAGGACGGGGTGTTCCCCCACGAGCGGGTCTTCGGCGACGACCGCGAGCTGCAGGAGGAGCGCCGGCTGGCCTACGTCGGCATCACCCGGGCCCGCCAGCGCCTCTACCTCTCCCGCTCGGCGACCCGGTCGATGTGGGGGCAGGTCCGTTACAACCCGGCGTCGCGCTTCCTCGACGAGGTGCCGCCAGCGCTGGTCGACTGGCGGCGGGCCGAGTCCACGGTGACGTCGACGCCGGCCATGGCGGGCGTCGCGTCGCGGCTCGTTGGCACCCCACGAGGACGTACGGCGGGTCCGGGGCTGCGGCCGATCCCGGCGCTCGAGCTCGGCGACCGGGTCAGCCACGACACCTTTGGCCTCGGCACGGTCACGTCGCTGCGCGGTGCGGGCGACGGGGCCCAGGCCGAGGTCGACTTCGGCGAGGGAACTGGCGCGAAGTGGCTGCTGCTGCGCTATGCGCCGCTGGAGAAGCTCTGAACCGGTAGGTGGTTAGACCCGGACGCCGCGCTGGCGCAGCCACGGAAGGGGATTCATCTGACCGCCGCCGGTCCGGACCTCGAAGTGCAGGTGCGGGCCGGTCGAGTTGCCGGTCGAGCCGACCAGGCCGATGGTCTCGCCGGCTTCGACCGTCCCGCCGCGGACCAGGATCCGGCTCATGTGCGCGTAGGCGGTGACGATGCCGTCGGAGTGGCGGATCTGCACGAGGTTGCCGTAGCCACCGTCGTAGCCGGCACTGATGACGCGACCGGACGTGACGGCACGGACCGGCGAGCCGTAGGAGCCGTTGAAGTCGACGCCCTTGTGGAGCCGTCCCCAACGCATGCCGTAGTAGCTGGAGATGCCGCCGCCGTTGGGCCGGAAGTAGCCGCTGCGGACCACGGCCTTCCTGACCGGTGCGGCGCTACGGGTGCGGGACCGGGTGGCGCGCTGCGCGACCGGCTTCGCGGGAGCCGGGGCTGGAGCAGCCTTGCCGGTGACCGGGCCGTCGAGCAGGTCCAGGCGCTTGGTGGCGGTCGCGAAGCTCAGGTCCACGATCGAGCTGGTGGCGGCCGCGGCGGTGACCCGCACGACGTCCGGCTTGGCGCCAGGGGCGGCCAGGCCGACCAGCGCCACGGTGCCGGCGACCAGGAGCACAGCAGGGACGAGGACGGTGCGCTTGGCGCGAGCGGCCGGGGGCACGGGGACGTCAGGCAGCGTCGCGAGGGCAGCCAGGGCTGCAAGGGGCTGAACGGGGGGCAACGTCTCGGCTCCGGTATCGGGGTCGGGGCGGCACGATCGGGCCCCCGGGTGGTGCTGGGCGGGGGCTGTCGAACGTCACCGGCTCCTTGGGGGGAGCGGGTTGTTACCACGATGTTATACGAGGATGGGCCAAGTGGCCAAGTCTTGGTAGCCCGAAGTGACTAGTTCCACTTCGGCTCCGGGGCCACGGACCTTGATCCACTCAGGGTGATCAACGAGAGGCGGCGGCGCTGCGGCGCAGCCTGGAAAGCCCCGGTAGGTGCGGCAAGTTCGGCAGGGGCGGGGCCCACTGCCGCCGTGGCTCGGGCACCGGCACGGGCGGGACGGCGTCGATCGAGGTGATACCGGGCAGGAGGGTCGACCCGTCCTCGCCGAGGTGCGAGAGCAAGGTCGCGATCTCGTGGACGACCCGGCGGTCGATCGGCAGCGACATGTGGCCGACACCGCGCAGCAGGACGTTGCGGGCGCTCAGATCGGGGTGGTCGATGCGCGCCGAGCGCTTGGGGACGATCAGCTGGTCGAGGTCGGACCAGAACGCCACGAAGCGGGTGCGACACCCGGGCGCAGGCTCGGCGAGCTCGGCCATGAGCGAGGAGCTGGGGCGCAGCTGGCGGACCAGCTCGGTCGGGAGCAGCCGGGCGGCGAGAGTGCCGTCATGGGGGGACCCCAGGGTGCACAGCGTGTGGACGCGCGCATCCCCGTCCATGCGCTGGACGTAGTAGCGGGCGACGACGCCGCCGAGCGAGTGGCCGACGACATGAACCCGCTCGTAGCCGGTCTCTTCGCAGGTCTTCTCGACCAGCCGGGCCAGTCGCGCCGCCGCCGAGCGGACGTCATGGGTGAAGGGGCTGTAGTTGACCGTGATGACGCGCCCGAAGCCACGGCGGCGCAGGGCCCGCCGCAGCAACGTGAAGATCGAGCGGTTGTCCACCAGCCCGTGGACCAGCAGGATCGGTGTCCCTGCGGCGACGATGTCGCCCATGAGCAGGCCGCGCTGCGCCGGCGGCAGGTCGTCGAGCGTGAACCGCTCGCGGTCCTCTCGCCCAGTCTGGCGGCCGCGCTCGGACAGCACGCCCAGCGGGTAGAGCGCGGCGTGGGCTGCCACCCAGGCGACCTCGGTGCTGGTGCCCCGCAGGCCGGTGGGCGTGCAGACCGTCCTCACACCGCGTCCCGTGGTCCGGCCGACGCGGCGCAGCGCCGGTAGGGGGTCGCGCACGTCAGCCTCCGGCCAGGGTCAGGTGCAGAAGTCCTTCCCGCCGGACGCTACACAGCACCGGGCCGCGATGTGACGTAAGCCACCGTGTTCACGATCGGAGTGTCCCGGAAACAGGGACAGACCACCGCATACGTCGGCGCTGCTGCCGCTCGGCCGGTTCCACACCGCGCGCCGCTGCGAGGTGGGCAGCCACCTCACCGGGCGTCGCGATGGCGTCCACGACTCCGAGCCGCACCAGGTCAGGCGGGGTGATGCCCATCAGGTCGGCACATTCCTGGGCAGGCCGCCGCAGCGCAGCGGCTGCTCCCTCCGGGCCGATCGCCGCGAAGTAGGCCTGCTCGGTCATGAGCAGCACGTCAGTCGCTGCGGCCGCAAGGGCGCCGCCGGACCCGCCCTCGCCGTGGACCAGTGCCAGCGTTGGAGCCCGGCACAGCAGCACCGCGTCGAGCGCCGCGCCCATCGCCGGCGCGATGCCACCCTCCTCCGCGGCAGTCCCGGGCTCTGCCCCGGGCGTGTCGATCAGGGTGAGCAGCGCGATGTCGAGGCGGTCGGCCAGCTGGGCCGCGCGGGTCAGCAAGCGGTAGCCATCCGGGGTCGGCCGGCCGTGGACGTCCGCGGCGCGGGCTACCCCCACCCCGGGCTCGGCGGCCACCCGCCCCCCCGCGGCCGCGCCTGGGAGGTGCCCCCCCGCGGCCCGCCGCCCCCCCGGCGGGTCGAGG
>JBKKBU010000394.1:0-2623 GCA_046713755.1 Mycobacteriales bacterium | reverse complement strand
GGCGCGCTGTTCGGCGCGACCTTCGTCGCGATCTTCCCGCTCGTGCAGGACCAGTTCCCCTCGCTGCCGGCGCTGTCTTTCCTCGTCACCGGGCTCGCGGCGATCAGCGTCGGGCGCGACCCGGACGGGGTCGGCGGTCAGGTGTCCAAGCTTGGCGCGCGCTGGCGGGCCCGCCGACCCGCACCGCCCCCCACGACCACCGAACCCCGCGCAACGGCCCAGGAGGAGGAGTCCCTTGCCGGCGCGCGGAGCTGAGGCGATCGCTGATCGGCAGGCCGCGCGCCCTGCCGAGGTCGACGGCATCCCGGTGGTGCTGTCGGTAGAGAACGTCAACGTCCGCTTCGGTGGGGTCCAAGCCGTCAGCGACGCCAACATCACCGCGCTACAGGGCCAGGTCACGGGCCTGATCGGTCCCAACGGCGCTGGGAAGACGACCACCTTCAACGTCATCACCGGGCTCGAGCAGCCCACCTCCGGTGTCATCCGCCTCGACGGCCGGGACGTCAGCAAGCTCCCGCCCTACCGCCGGGCCAGACTTGGGTTGGCCCGCACCTTCCAGCGGCTGGAGGTCTTCGGCACCCTTACCGCGCGCGACAACATCCTGGCCGCCGCCGAGTTCCGCAAGGGCTGGTCCGGCGACGACAGCGATCCGCAGGACGTGACCGAGACGGTGCTGGAGCGGGTCGGCCTGCGACACGTGGCGGCCGAACGGGTCGACGCGCTCCCCACCGGCCTTGCCCGGTTGGTCGAGCTCGGTCGCGCCCTGGCGACGCAACCGCGGATGCTGCTGCTCGACGAACCCGGCTCGGGGCTCGACGTCGCCGAGAGCGAAGACCTTGGCGACCTGCTCATCGAGCTCGCCCAGGAAGGGATGGCCATCCTCGTCGTCGAACATGACGTGGAGCTCGTCATGCGGGTGTGCGACCGGATCCACGTGCTGGACTTCGGGCGCATGATCTGCGTGGGAGACCCGCGGACCGTGCAGGCCGACCCGGCTGTGCAGGCCGCCTACCTCGGCGCCGAGACCGGGACCGCCCACGACGCCGACACAGACGATGACCAGGACAACGACGAGGAAGGAGCCGCGACGTGACCGCCCCCGCCGTCCGGCCTGTCCCGGCGCTCGAGCTGCGCGACATCTCAGCCGGCTACGGCCGCATCGAGGTCCTCCACGGCGTCTCGCTCAGCGTGCCCATCGGCAGCGTCTACGCCCTGCTCGGACCCAACGGCGCCGGCAAGACGACGACGCTGGCGGTCTGCTCGGGCAAGGTGCGTCCCACGGCCGGCTGCGTCCATGTCGCCGGCACCCACGTCAACCGGGTCGCCCCCGAGGCGTTGTCGAAGGCCGGTGTCTGCCGCATCCCGGAGGGCCGCGGGGTCTTCCCCAACCTCACCGTTGCCGAGAACCTGCGGATGTTCACCTACGCGAGCGCGCTGTCCACTCGCGACGTGCAGGAGCGCGCCTACGCGCGCTTCCCCCGCCTCGGGGAGCGGCGCAACCAGCTGGCCGGCACCATGTCCGGCGGCGAGCAGCAGATGCTGGCGATGTCGCGCGCCCTCGTCACCGATCCCGGTGTCCTCCTGCTCGACGAGATCTCCATGGGCCTGGCCCCGAAGATCGTCTCCGAGCTCTACGACCTCGTCGGTCAGCTCGCCCAGGAGGGCATCAGCATCCTGCTGGTGGAGCAGTTCGCCCGCACCGCACTGGCGGTGGCCGACTACGCCGCCGTCATGACGCAAGGCCGCATCGCGATGGTGGGACAGCCCGCCGATGTAGCGGACTTCGTCAACGAGGCCTACCTGGGAGGAGCAGCATGAAGCGCGTCCTGCATCGTCGTACGAGTGCCCGGCTCCTCGTCGCGGCGGGCGTTGGCTGCCTGACCGCCGCCGTCCTGCCCGTCATGACCGCCGGCGCTGCCGACGAGGGTGCGGGGCTGTCGTCGTTCAGCCTGGCCGCCAACGCGCCGGCCGTGCAGATCCGCCAGGTCGACGGCGGCAACTGCGGCGGCGAGCCTGCCTCCACCGGCGGCTGCGAGGGGGTCATCCCCGAGGCGGTGTCCACCCTGCGCAACGGTCCAGTCGGCTACGCCCTGGCCTCCGTCGTGTGGCCGGGCGTCCTGGCCGGCAACCTGGGCAGCCTGCTCATCGTCGCCGGTGACGGTCAGATCCCCAACGACGCGAAGGCGCTCAACACCCCTGTCCGTGCGGAGGCCCGGTCGGGCGGTGACGACAAGGAGGTCGTCAACGAGACCTACCCGGGCGCGCGCATGGTCGCCCAGGCCACGGACATCCGGGTCAACGCGGAGGCCACCGTCAAGAACGGCGCGTCGTCACCGGCGGGCACCTCAGGGGAGAGCACCGGCAAGACCGCTACCTACCTCATCGGTCCCAAGACGGCCGTCGCCGAAGCGGCCAGCTCGGCCAAGGATTTGTCGCTGGCCGCCGGCGTTGTGACGATCGGCTCGGTGACGTCCGAGGCCAAGGCGACCACCGACGGAGTGAAGGCTGACGCGACCGGACGCACGGTCACCAGCGGCGTCAAGATCGCCGGAATCCCCGTAACGATCGACGAGCGCGGCGTGACGGTGAACGGCAACAACGCACCCGTGACCGCCGCCACCAC
>JBKKBU010000393.1:0-6206 GCA_046713755.1 Mycobacteriales bacterium | reverse complement strand
GGGCGGCATCCCGTCGTACTGGTTGTTAGATCCGTTCGCCCCATCGCTCCTGGCGCTGGCGCTCGTCGACGGCAGCTACGTCGAGGTGGCGTCGGTGAAGGGTGAGCAGGCCTACGACGCGGTCGTGCCCTTCCCGGTGCGGGTCGTGCCCGCGGACCTGCTGCGTTGACAGTCGAAGTGAGCGCCACCGCGACGTAGGGTGCTCGGCGTGCCGACCATTGACTCCTTGCGCGCGGCCCTTGCCGAGGTACTGCCCGACGCCCGCCGTGACCTCGAGGCCCTGGTGGGGATCCCCTCGCTGTCCTGTGACCCGACCATGGCGTCGGAGGTCCGCCAGGCAGCCGACGTCGTCGTCGCTCACGCCCGCGCCGCCGGGGCCGCGTCCGTCGAAATCGTCGAAGCGGGAGGAGCGCCGGCCGTCATCGCATCGTGGCCGGCACCCGAGGGCGCTCCGACGGTGCTGCTCTACGCCCACCTCGACGTCCAGCCGACCGGGCCGCTCGAGGAGTGGACGTCACCGCCGTTCGAGCCGACCGAGCGCGACGGCCGGCTCTACGGGCGGGGGGCGGCCGACGACAAGGCCGGTGTCCTCATGCATCTCGCGGTCCTGCGCAGCTTCGGAGGCCAGCCGCCGGTCGGGGTCGTGCTGTTCATCGAGGGCGAGGAGGAGATCGGTTCCCCGACGCTGCCGGCGCTGCTGGCCGAGCACCGCGACCGGCTGCGCGCCGACGTCATCGTCATCGCCGACTCGGCCAACGCCGCTGTCGACGTGCCCTCCTTCACCACTAGCTTGCGTGGTCTGGTCGACCTGTTCGTCGAGGTCCGGATGCTCGACCGGCCAGTTCACTCCGGCATGTACGGAGGCCCGGCCGGCGACGCCCTCACCGCGCTGTGCCGTCTGCTGACCACCCTGCACGACGACGCCGGCGAGGTGGTGGTCGCCGGACTGCACCGCGGATCCTCGGGCGCCCCCGACCTCGACGAGGCGGTGTACCGGGCTGACGCCGGGCTGGTGGACGGTGCGCAGCTGCTCGGCACCGGCACCCTGCCGGACCGGTTGTGGCACAAGCCCGCCGTGTCCGTCATCGGTCTCGACGCCCCGGCGACGGCCGACGCGTCCAACGTCCTGCTGCCGGTGGCCCGCGCCAAGGTCAGCCTGCGGCTCGCGCCCGGTGACGACGCCGGGTCGGCGCTCAAGGCCATCACCGAGCACCTGCAGGACCGGGCGCCGTGGGGGAGCGAGGTGACGGTGACCGCTGGGGCCGCCGGCGAGCCGTTCGCGCTGAAGGCCGAAGGGGCCGTCTACGACCTGGCCAGGGAGGCGTTCGCCGACGCCTACGGCAACGACGCGGTGGAGTCCGGCATCGGTGGCTCGATCCCCTTCATCGCGGAGTTCGCGCGCACCTACCCCGGGGCGACGGTCCTCGTGACCGGCGTGGGCGACCCCGCCTCGCGGTGGCACGGCATCGACGAGAGCCTGGACCTCGGAATGTGGGAGCGGGCCTGCCTCGCCGAAGCACTGCTGCTGGCCCGCCTGGCCGACTGACTCCTGTTTGGCGGCCCGCCCGGTCGGGGACATCTCGATCATGACTCGCGACCGCAGTGCCTACAGCTTCGACGGTGACCTCATGCGGATCGCGCTGGTCGCGGTCGTCGTAGGAGTGCTCGTCGGGGTGATCGTGTACTTCGTAGGGGTCGGGTCGCCGGTCATCTGGGGTGTGTTCGCGGGCATCATCTCCACGTTGGTGATCGGACCCCTCTCGGGCCGCCGACCGGCCCGGAGCAACTCCTCCACCTAGCCCGCCCGCCGCCCATGCCGGCCTCAGCTGGTGGTGAAGCGGTGGGTCGAGCCGCGCAGGTCGTCGGCCAGGGCGTTGAGCTCTGCCGCGGACGCTGCGGTCTGCCGAGATCCGACGGCGTACTGACGCGAGACGTCGGAGACCTGCGACATCGCAGCCACGACCTGCTCGGAGGCCGAGCGCTGCTGCTGGGTCGCGATCGAGATCTCCTTCGCGGCGGTGGTGGTCTCGTCGACCATGCCGCTGATGCGCTCCAGGGCCTCGACGACGCCACGGGCCAGCTCGGTGCCGAGGCGAACCTCCTTGGCGCCCTCCTCGGACGCGATGATGGTGTGGTTGGTCTCGGACTGGATCTCCGCCACGATCGACTGGATCTGGGCGGCCGAGGCCTGGGACCGCTCGGCGAGCTTGCGCACCTCGGCGGCGACGACTGCGAAGCCCCGACCGTGCTCGCCGGCCCGAGCGGCCTCGATGGCGGCGTTGAGGGCCAACAGGTTGGTCTGGTCCGCCAGGTCGTCAATGACGTCGAGGATGCGACCGATCTCGTGCGACCGCTCGCCCAGGGTGAGCGCGCGCGCCGCGATGGAGTCGACGCGGTCGGCGATCGCATCCATCGACACGACACTCTTGGACACGGCTTCGCGGCCGTCCTCGGCGTGGCGGAGGGTCTCTTCGGCGTAGCGGGCGACGGCCTGCGAGGTCTCGGCGATCTGCGCTGCCGTGGCGGCGAGCTCCTCGATGGTCGAGGTGGTCTCGGAGACGGCTGAGGACTGCTGGGTCGCCGACGCGGCGTGCTCCTCCGCGGTCGCGAGCAGCTCACCGGCGGCTGCACGGATCTGCTCCCCGCCACCGCGGACGTGCTGCACGAGGACTCGCAGGTCTTCGAGGTTGGTGGCGATGGCAGCGACCAGTGGAGCGATCTCCTGGTCGTCGGCATGCGCGGCCACCGCAACGGTCAGGTTGCCCTGTGCGGTCTGGGCGAGGACCTCGGACAGCTCATCGACTCGCCCGGCGAGCACTGCCCGGGCAGCGCGGGCGTCGGCCCGCATGCCGTAGAGGGCACCGGAGAGGGCACCGAGATACCACGCGAGGGCGGGGAAGATCAGCGTCGCGACCACGATCGAGGTGGCGTGATCGCGGTCCAGCGTGGCCGTGAGGGCGGCGCAGCCGACGATCACACCGGAGGTCAGGACGCTCCAGGTCATTGCCTCGATCCGCGAGGTGTCGAGGGCCGCGAACAGGACCGTGGGGAGGAACAGCAGCCAGATCGGGCTGACCATCCCGCCGGCCGCCACGAGCAGCCCAGCCTGGACGACCAGGCAGCTGAGGTAGAGCCCGATCTGGATGCCGCGCAGGGCGGTCCGCAATCCGGGAGCGGCGCGCAGCATCGCCGGCAGGCCGGTCACGACGGCCATGTTGATGCCGTTGGCCAGTACCCACAGCCCGACCGTGAGTGCGCTGGCGGTGCCGTCCAGCGTCGCGACAGCGACGGCGGACACGATGGCCGAGAGCACCACGCCGCCCCACCCGAAGATGTTGACGGCCCGGAGCATGCGCGAGCGGTGATCCACGAGCCCCCCTTGCTGGATATCCCGACGATCGGCATCAAACGGACGCCGCTGTAGTCCGAACCGGCAGGATGTCGTCATGACCCTCGGACCTCGCGTCGGCAGCTGTGCGCAGGGAACCCGCTAGTGGTCAGCGAGCGGCAGCTGGCGGGCGAGCGCAAGAACGAGCGCCGCACCGCGCGTCAGGTCCGACGGACCCCCGCCGTGGTGCTTGGGCTCGTCGTCGTCCTGACCCTCGGCGTGGGGGTGACGGCCGCCATCGACCTGCGCCGCCTTGATACCCCGGAGGGGGCCGCTCAGGCCTGGGTGCAGGCGACCCTCATCGGCGACTGCAATCGCTACCTGCTGCTCTCCGTCGCGGCCACGACCGAGCCCGAGGACGGGCGTACGACGGCAGGGCTGTGCCAGGACCTGCTGGAGTCATCCCGGGCAGGGCTGCAGGACGCCGTCCGCACGCGCGTCCAGGTGACGGGGGACATCGTCCGTGAAGGGTCCGTGGCCCGCGTGGTCGTGAAGCTCCAGCGCGAGGGAACGACCGCCGTCTCGAGGCGGTTGCTGCTCAGTCGGCAGGAGCGCTGGCGGGTCGTGCGGGACGCCGAGGCCTGCGGCCTCGTCAGCTGCCCCTAGGGCCGGTGAGGTACCGGCAGGGATGGCCTCGTGAGCAGTCACGACGAGTGGACGGTGCTGCACTTCTCGCAGTCGAACCCGGCGGGCGAGGGAAAGGGAGACGTCGTCGCGCTGTTGCACCGGGTGGCCAACTCGCTCAACGAGCTGGGGGACGTTGCTGTGAGAGACGTCGCCTTCCGCAGCGCCGTGACGCCGGGCAAGGACGTCTCACGATGACCGTCTACTACAGCCGCGAGTCGCGTTGTCGGTAGGCACTTACCGACGGCACGTGCGTCATTCGTCGGCGAGGCCAACGTTGCTGAGCACACAGCGAGGCTGGGCCGCTGCCTGATGGGATGTCACCCGCTGCCGCCAGCTTCACGACCGGGAGGCGGCAAGGGCTTGGGAGGAAGAGTCGACGCCACGTCGAACCCTCCTGCATGACGCGTGCAGTCCCGAGCCGACGTGCGCTGCTCGTTGCTGCCTTCGTGGCGGTGGCCTCGTCCGGGCTTACGTCGGTGCACGCTGCACCGGATCAGCGCGTCCGGCCCGGCCTGGCCTTCACCTCCGCCAGCGGCCAGTGCTCGTTCGGTTTCCTGCTCAAGGGATCAGATGGAGCTCACTACGCCTCGACCGTCGGCCACTGCGCCGGCGTGGAGGAGCAGGAGCGCATCTGGAGTCGAGGCGCCGGACCGCCGGTCAGCAACGACGACCGGCGCAAGGTCGGTCACTTCGTGTACGCCGTCGAGGACTCACCGAGGAACGTGGACTTCGGACTGATCAAGCTCGATCGTGGTGTTCTCGGCAACCCGCAGATGTGCGGCTGGGGTGGGCCCACCAGCCTGCTGACCCAGCCGAGAGCAGGGGCAGTCGAACTGCGCCACCACGGGCGCGGCCTCCTCATCGGTACCGCCCTACCGAGCCGCCGAGCGATCGTCCAGGACCTTCCGCGAGAGCCGTACACGTACGTGCTCGGCGCGATTGCTCCGGGCGACTCCGGATCTGCCATGACCACCGCGGACGGCGCCGCGCTCGGCAATGTCGCCGAGCTCGCTGTCAATGGCAGAGTCGCGAAGGCCGGGTACGGCATCGTCCGCCTCGAGCACGCACTTCTTGCCGCCGAGCGCCGCCTCGGAGTGCGGTTCAAGCTGCGCACGGCCGCTCTGCTGCCGGCGCCCGACCCCAGGGCTGCGTGCTAGGCGGATGACGGGCGGGCTGCGCAACCGCCGCTAGGCACCTACTACTCGTAGCAGGTCAACTCTCTGCTCGGCGAGCCTGCCATCGCGTCGTACTGGCGGCTCAGATGTGTCGCCGACTGCCCAGAACGCCGTCTCTGATCAACAGGCGAGGAGTGCGTTTCAACCGGGGAGGCCGTGTTCGAGGACCTGCTCAGCGAAGCGACGGTCGACCTCCGCGAAGCAACCTTCGTTCTTGTTCACGAGCCTGGCAGCACGGATCTTCAATGCCGAACGGGGATCGACGCCATCGATCACATCTGGCGGCATCACAGGGGAAGCCGTGCGAGCCTCGGCCCGCAGGTCGAGATACGCGGCATGAGCCGCCCGGCATCCCCCACCGCCGCCGCCCGCGCACCCCGCCACAAGCAGAGTCACCGGAAGTAACAGGCAAGGAGTCACGCCCATCTGACACAGCATCCTCGTCGATGCTTTCGACGGCTACTACCGGCGCTGCGACGCTGCGTCAGCCGCGGAAGCGGCACTTAGCCGAGGATCTGCTTCTCAAGCAAAACGGCGCTGAACCAGGGGCCGTCAAAGTCCCTGCGGCCCACCTCTCGAAAGCCGAGGTTGGCGTAGTAGCGCCGCAGCGGGGCGTTGCTCTCTACGCAGTCGAGGCGCAATGACCGCACGCCGGCAGCAACGGCCTGCTTCTCGGCCCAGGCTAGTAGCGCCGCCCCGAGACTCCGGCTGGCTGCCGAGCGAGCGACCATGAGCCCGTGCACGTAGGCGGCCGGTTCGTGCTGGTGCTGCCAGACGGGCTCGTCCGCCCAGAGCAGGCGCAGTGCGCCAACGAGATCGCCGGGGTCGGTTCGCACGACGTGCCACTCCCCGGCTTCGACCTGACGCAGCACTTGTTCCGCAGGCACCTCACGCCTGCCCCACTGCTGGACGCCGATGGCATGCAGCCAGTCCTCCAGCGCGTGACGCAGAGCCAGGATGTCGGGGGCGTCGGCTCGCATAGCGCGTAAGGGTTCGACAAGCACTTCACCGAAGGT
>JBKKBU010000392.1:0-3992 GCA_046713755.1 Mycobacteriales bacterium | reverse complement strand
ACCTGTCGACCGCTGAGATCGTCGAGCAGGTCGTCGCCGCCGAGCGGGTCGAGAAGGCCGCGGGTGGTCGGGTCTCCAACGTGGTCTTCATGGGGATGGGCGAGCCGCTGGCCAACTACGCCCGGGTCGTCGGCGCCGTCCGGCGCATCACCGACCCGCAGCCGCACGGCCTCGGTATCTCGCAGCGCAGCGTCGTCGTCTCGACGGTCGGGCTGGTCCCCGCCATGCACAAGCTGGCGCAGGAGGGCCTGCAGGTCACGCTCGCGCTGTCGCTGCACGCTCCCGACGACGAGCTGCGCAACACCCTCGTCCCGGTCAACACTCGGTGGCCGGTGAGCGAGGTCCTCGCCGCGGCCTTCGAGTTCACGCGCACCACCGGGCGCCGGCTGTCGATCGAGTACGCCCTGATCCGTGACGTCAACGACCAGCCGTTCCGGGCCGACCTGCTCGCCAAGCGACTCAAGGGCAAGCTCGTCCACGTCAATCTCATCCCGCTCAACCCCACGCCCGGCTCGGACTGGGATGCCTCGCCCAAGCCGGTGGAGCGGGAGTTCGTCCGCCGGCTGCGCGCGGCCGGCATCGCCACCACCGTCCGCGACACCCGCGGCCGCGAGATCGCCGGTGCGTGCGGCCAGCTCGCGGCGGTGGACCAGTGACGCGCGACATCGTCCTGCTCGGATCCACCGGGTCGATCGGCACCCAGGCGATCGACGTCATTCGCCGCAACCCCGACAGCTTCCGGGTCGTGGGCCTCGGCGGCGGTGGCGACCGGGTCGACCTGCTCGCGGCGCAGGCACTCGAGCTCGGCGTAGAGGTCGTCGCCGTCGCTCGTGCCACCGCGGCGCAGGACCTGCAGCTGGCCTTCTACGCGGAAGCGGCCAAGAAGGGCTACGCCACCGGTGACTTCCGCGTCCCCAAGGTGCTGGCTGGCCCCGATGCGATGACCGAGCTGGCCGCCTGGCCCTGCGACACGGTCCTCAACGGCATGACCGGCTCGGTGGGCCTCGCCCCGACGCTGGCGGCGCTGCAGGCCGGCCGCATCGTGGCGCTCGCCAACAAGGAGTCGCTGGTCGCCGGTGGTCCGCTGGTCACCCCCTACCGCGACCAGCTCGTCCCGGTCGACTCCGAGCACAGCGCCCTCGCCCAGTGCCTGCGTGGTGGCCGCAGGAGCGAGGTACGCCGCTTGGTACTCACCGCCTCCGGTGGCCCGTTCCGGCAGCAGGGCGATCTGTCCGACGTGACCCCCGAGCAGGCGCTGGCTCATCCCACCTGGGACATGGGTCCGGTGGTGACGATCAACAGCGCGACGCTCATCAACAAGGGCCTCGAGCTGATCGAGGCCCATCTGCTGTTCGACGTCCCCTACGCCGCGATCGACGTCGTCGTCCACCCGCAGTCGATCATCCACTCGATGGTCGAGTTCACCGACGGCTCCACGCTGGCCCAGGTCAGCCCACCCGACATGCGGCTCCCGATCGCGCTCGCCCTCGGCTGGCCGGACCGCGTTGCCGACGCCGCTCCGCCGATGGACTGGACGCAGCCGCACACCTGGACCTTCGAGCCCCTGGACGACACCCGCTTTCCCGCCGTACGCCTGGCCCGGGCTGCGGGTGAGCGCGGCGGCACGGCACCCGCAACCCTCAACGCGGCCAACGAGGTCTGTGTCGCGGCGTTCCTCGCCGGCCGGCTGCCCTTTCCTGGCATCGTGGACACCGTGACGCAGGTCGTCGACGAGCACGACTTCAGGGAACGTCCGACACTGGTCGAGGTGTTGGACAGTGAAGACCAGGCCCGAGCAGCCGCTCGCGCCCTCGTAGGGGAGGACCGTTGCTGATCACGCTCGGCGTGGTGGCGTTCGTCGTGGCGCTGATGATCTCGGTGACGCTCCACGAAGCGGGCCACTTCTTCACCGCCCGTCGCTACGGCATGAAGGCCACCCAGTTCTTCGTCGGCTTCGGCCCGACGCTGTGGTCGCGCCGCAGCGGTGAGACCGAGTACGGCATCAAGGCGATCCCCGCCGGCGGTTTTGTCAAGATCGTCGGCATGACTCCCCTGGAGGAGCTCGCTCCAGAGGATGAGGAGCGGGCGTTCTACCGGCAGCCCGCCGGGCGCAAGACCGTGGTGCTGATGGCCGGCTCGACGATGCACTTCATCATCGCCGTCCTGCTGGTGTTCGGGGTGACCTGGGCGGTCGGGACCGTCGACAGCTCCTCGCCCATCTTGTCGGCTCCCTCCAAGTGCATCCCGATCTCGGTGAGCGTGGGCACGACGACACCGTCGACGGAGACCTGCAACCCCGAGGAGACCGTCCCGGGGCCCGCGGCGAAGGCCGGTCTGCTCGCCGGGGACAAGGTCTTGGCGGTGGATGGCAAGGAGATCGGCAGCTACCGCGACTTCGTGCGCCAGGTCCGCAGCCACACCGGAGTGCCGATGGCGCTGAAGGTGCAGCGCGACGACCAGGTGGTCGAGCTCACCCTCACGCCCGCGGTCGTCTTCCGGCCAGACCTCAATGACATCCGCGACACGGTGCAGGCCGGCGCGATCGGCGTCGCGCAGCGGCTCACCACCGAGCGGATCGGGCTGATCGCGACCATTCCCGAGACCGGCCGGACCGTCAAGACGATGGTGACCCAGACCTACGACGCCCTGACCAAGAAGCTCGCGACGGTGAAGGACGTCTACAGCGACAACCGCGACCCAGCCGGCCCGGTCGGCGCCGTCGGGGTCGGGCGGATCAGCGGCGAGGTGGTCAACTCCGACGAGGAGGCCAGCATCAAGGTGCTGCAGTTCGTCCTCATCATCGCCGGCCTCAACCTGTTCGTCGGAGTGTTCAACCTGCTCCCGCTGCTGCCGCTGGACGGCGGTCACATCGCGGTGGTCGCGTTCGAGCAGCTGCGCGACCGGCTGCGTCGGCTGCGCGGCCACGTGGGAGACCTCCAGCGGGTCGACTACAACAAGCTGCTGCCGCTGACCTACGGCGTAGCGCTGGTGTTCATCGTCTTCACGGTCTTCCTGGCCGGCGCAGACATCGTCAACCCGATCCGGATCGACCAGTGACGGTCAGCCTCGGGATGCCGTCGGCCCCGCCTCCGGTGCTGGCCAAGCGCCGGGTCACGAGGCAGCTGCAGGTCGGCAAGGTGGCGGTGGGTGGCGACGCCCCGATCAGCGTCCAGTCGATGACGACAACCGTCACGGCTGACATCAACGGCACGCTGCAGCAGATCGCCGAGCTCACCGCGACGGGGTGTCAGATCGTCCGGGTCGCCGTGCCGGACCCGGTCGACGCCGAGGCGCTCGCGACGATCGTCAAGAAGTCGCAGCTCCCGGTCATCGCCGACATCCACTTCCAGAGCAAGTACATCTTCGCGGCGCTCGACGCCGGCTGCGCCGCGGTGCGGGTCAACCCCGGCAACATCCGGGAGTTCGACGGCAAGGTCGGCGAGGTGGCCCGGGCGGCCGCGGCCTGCGGCACGCCGATCCGCATCGGCGTCAACGCCGGCTCGCTCGACAAGCGGATCATGGCCAAGTACGGCAAGGCGACGCCCGAGGCGCTGGTGGAGTCGGCGCTGTGGGAGTGCTCGCTGTTCGAGGAGCACGACTTCCGTGACATCAAGATCTCGGTCAAGCACAACGACCCGGTGGTGATGGTCGAGGCCTACCGCCTGCTGTCGCAGCAGTGCGACTACCCGCTGCACCTGGGCGTCACCGAGGCCGGCCCGGCCTTCCAGGGCACGATCAAGTCGGCGGTGGCGTTCGGGGCGCTGCTGGCCGACGGGATCGGCGACACCATCCGGGTCTCGCTGTCGGCCCCGCCCGTCGAGGAGGTCAAGGTCGGCCTCGCCATCCTCGAGTCGCTCAACCTCAAGCAGCGCGGGCTCGAGATCGTGTCCTGCCCGTCGTGCGGGCGCGCGCAGGTCGACGTCTACACCCTCGCCGAGCAGGTCACGGCCGGTCTGGAGGGCCTGACCGTGCCGTTGCGGGTGGCCGTGATG
>JBKKBU010000391.1:0-4527 GCA_046713755.1 Mycobacteriales bacterium | reverse complement strand
CCGGCCTCGGCCTGGTGCCCGGGCCGGACGACGCGGCAGCACTGACCGATCACCTGCTCGAGCTCGGTCCTTCCTTCCCGACCCCGCCGGTGCTGTTCCCCTGCAACGACGACTGGGTGCTCGCGCTGGCTGCCCACCGCGACCGACTGGCAGCGCACTACCGCTTCCCGTTCGCGGCGTACGACGTGGTCCGGCGGGCACTGTCGAAGAGCGACCTCTACCGGGCCTGCGAGGCGCTCGGCGTGGCTGCTCCACGGACCTGGTACCTGGACGACCGGCCAGCCGATGAGGTCGCGGCTGTCGTCCCGTACCCCTGCGTCCTCAAGCCCGACGACTCGCGGGGCTTCTACGACGCCTTCCAGGCCAAGGTCTTCGTGGTGGCCGGTCCCACCGAGTTCCTCGACAGGCACGCGCAGGCCGCCGCGGTCGGGCTGTCCCTCGTGGCCCAGGAGTGGATCACCACCGATCCCGGCGGCTTCTGGTCGGTGGCGTCCTACGTCTCCCCTGACGGCACGGCGCGTGGCGTGTTCACCGGCCGCAAGCTCGAGCAGTGGCCACCGGACTTCGGGACGTCGTGCCTGGCCGATGCGCAGTGGGATCCGGGGATCGCCGATGCCGGCGTCCGGGTCCTCAAGGAGCTCGGCTACAGCGGGATCTCCGAGATCGAGTTCGTCAAGGACGCGGCCACGGGGCGGCTGCTGCTGCTCGACGTCAACACCCGCGCCTGGAAGTGGATCGGCCTGCCGATCGCGGCCGGTGTCGACCTGCCGCTGCTGGCCTACCGCGACGCGATCGGGCAGGGCTACGACGCCGGCCCACAGGTCGACGGCACCCGCTGGACCTTCCTCCGTGACTACGCCCGCCTCGTGCACGCCCGGGCCGCGTCGGTGCCGCACGAGGGCGTCACCAAGGACGAGTGGACCGCCCTGCTGGCCGGCACCCCCACGCGCCTGGTCGACGGCGTACACGACCCGGACGACCCGGAGCCGTCGTACGACGCACTGTGGTCCGAGCTCGCCGGTGGACCGGGCTACAGCTGTGCCTGTTGACAGAACCCATCCGCCGATGGCGACGTGCGGCAGGATGTGCCCATGAACAAGGACGAGCTCAGTCGCATCCTCGCTCCCATCGTCGGCGACCGCCAGGTCGGCCGCGAGGTCGTGGACCTGTTCTTCGACACCATCGCCGACGCGGTGACCCGTGGTGAGAAGGTGATGATCACCGGGATGGGCACCTTCGAGCGACTGCAGCGGCGCCCCCGGCGCGGCCGCAACCCGGGCACTGGTGAGCCGCTGCTCCTGCGCGGCGACGGCATCCCGAAGTTCCACCCCAGCCCGATCTGGAAACAGATGGTCCAGACCGGCAAGATCAGCTCGGTCAAGCCCAAGCCGCGCGGCCGGGCCGCCAACCTCATGGCCGAGCGGGCCGCGACCAAGCCCAAGAAGAAGCCCGCGAAGAAGGCCTGAGCAGGGCGGTCAGGCGCGCTCGTCGACCGTGGGCAGAGCTTTGCGGATCGAGCGCTCCAAGCCGATCGCGATGAGCCGGTCCAGCCCCGGCACGACAGCACCGAACTCGATGACGTAGTGCAGCCTGGTGCCGCCGTTAGGCAGCGGCGCGAACTCCATCCGACCGACATGGCCACGCAGCGGGCTGCCGGCCGTGATGCGGTACTCGAGGAGCTCACCCGGGACGGCAGCCGTCACGGTCTCCTGGAAGGTCGGCAGCACCGCGATGCGCAGCGAGCGGACCGAGCCGACCCCGTTGCGGGAGGTGTCACCGTCGCGGATCCGGGTGATCTTCGCGCCGAACAGCTCGCCGAGGTTCTCGTGCTCGGCCAGGTAGGCGTAGACGCGGGCGATCGGCTTGGCGAAGTCGTGGGTGATGTCGACGCGGGCCATCAGTGGTGCCGGAAGTTCTCGAAGAAGCGCCGAAAGACGCCGCCCTGCACCGGCAACGGCTCGGCCAACGGCGGCGGGGTGGTGCGGCGCCGCGCGATCGGTTTGTCGTAGTCGGTGTGCCAGATCGCCTCGATCGTCTGCGCCTCGTCGTAGTCCTCGGACCCGTCGATGGTCGGGACATAGCCGACCAGCATGCCGTTGGCCATCACCTGCGCCTCGAGACCGGCCGTGCCGTCGGTGTCCCAGATCGCCTCGCGGCCGTCGGGCAGCGCGACCACGACCCCGAACTGGTAGACGCCGGCCTTCTTGACGGTCGCGTGGACCCCATGGCCCCGGAGGGCATCCACCACCCGGTGCGCGCGTCGCTCATCCACGGGTACGACCCTACCGACGGCCGCGATTAGCCTGGGGTGCATGCGCTTCGGCTACTGGATGCCCGTGTTCGGCGGCTGGCTCCGCAACGTCCCCGACGAGGGGATGTCGATCGACTGGTCCTACCTGCGACAGCTGGTCGTCGACAGCGAGCGGCAGGGATTCGACCTGTCCCTCATCGCCGAGCTCAACCTCAACGACATCAAGGGCCACCGGGCGCCGTCGCTCGACGCCTGGACGCTCGCACCTGCGGTGGCAGCCGTCACCGAGCGCCTCGAGCTGATGCTCGCGGTCCGCCCGAACTACCACTCCCCCAGCCTCACCGCGAAGGCCGTCAGCACCCTCGACACGATCGCGCCGGGTCGCGTCAGCCTCAACGTCGTGAGCTCGTGGTGGAAGGACGAGGCCAGCCAGTACGGCGCACCGTTCGACGTCCATGACGCGCGCTACACCCGCACCGCGGAGTGGCTGGAGGTCTTCGGCCGGCTGATGACCGAGGACACCGTGACCCATCACGGCGAGCAGTACGACCTGGACGGCTGCATCCTGGAGCCCAAGCCGGCGGTCGCGCCGATGGTCTACATGGGTGGCGAGTCACCGAAGGCCAAGGACGTCATCGCCCAGCAGGGCACCGCCTACGTCATGCACGGCGACGCCCCCGAGGTCATCGCGGCGAAGATCCAGGACATGGAGACCAGGCGTACGACGGCCGGGCGGCCGCCCTTCGCCTACGGCGTCTCCGGCTACGTCGTCGTACGAGACACCGAGGCCGAGGCGCAGGCCGAGCTGGCGCGCATCCTCGACGTGCAGAGCTCGCCGGCGGCCTACGCGTCGTACCAGGACTTCGTCGCCGGCTCCCAGCTGGAGTCGCAGGTGTCGCTCGAGGAGTACTCGGTCTCCAACCGCGGGCTGCGCGCCGGGCTGGTCGGCACGCCGGAGCAGGTCATCGCGCGGATCCGCGACTACGAAGCTGCCGGGGTCGATCTGATGCTGCTGCAGTTCTCCCCGCAGCACCAGGAGATGGAGCGCTTCGGCCGGGAGGTGATCCGTGCGTACGCCTGAGCCCGTCACGCTGGTCGGTGACCACGTCACCCTCGAGCCGCTGGGGCCGCCGCACGTCGACGACCTGTTCGAGGCCGCCCAGGACGACCGGATCTGGCCCTGGATGTCGGCCTTGCGTCCCCGCACCGTCGAGGACGTCGTGACCCTCGTGGACGCCGCCGAGGCGGACCCGCAGCGACTGGCCTTCGCGGTTGTCGTCGAGGGCCGCGCCGTGGGCTCGACGTCCTTCCTCGACATCGATGTCCCGCTCGGCGGCCTGGAGGTCGGCTGGACCTGGTACGCCCGCGAGCAGTGGGCCGGCCGGACCAACCCGCAGTGCAAGCTGCTGCTGCTGTCCCACGCGTTCGACGAGCTCGGCGCGCAGCGGGTGCTGCTCAAGACCGACGGCCGCAACCTGCGGTCGCAGTCCGCCATCCGGCGCCTCGGTGCGGTCTACGACGGGACCCTGCGCCACCACCGCCGTCGGCCGGACGGCTCGATCCGCGACACCGCCTACTTCTCGATCCTGGCCGCCGAGTGGCCGGCCGTCCGCACAGCGCTGGAGTCCCGCCTCACATCGTGATCGGCTTGCGCATCCTGGTCAGCGGCACCGGGGCACCGCCCGTCTCGTCCGTCACCTCAGCCACGGGAACGAAACCGGCGCTCGCGTACAGCGGCTGACCGGATCGGGTCGCCATCAGCTCGAGCGCCGTGAAGCCCTCGACTGAGGCGGCCGCCTCGCACATCGCCAGAATCAGGCGACCCACTCCGCGGCGGGCAAGGGCCGGGTGGGTGTACATCGCCCTGACCCGCGCCGGATCCGTCGAGGGGTGGAGCAGTGCCGCATCGCGACCGGCGGAGTGGTCGCCGCCGTACAGCGTTGCGCGGCGACTCCAGCCGCCACATCCCGCTAGCTGCCCGTCCAGCTCCACGACGAAGTAGGTGCCGTCATCGATCAGCTGGGTGTCGATGCCCATGATGGCGTGGCTGGCCTTGATCTGCTCATCATCCAGAAATCCCCGCTGCAGCTGATCTATCGCGGCGTCGATCAGGGGAAGCAGCAGTGGCAGGTCAGCGGGAGTGGCCAGGCGCCCAACAACGGAAGTCATCCGAGCCCGGCCTGCCGGAGAAGGGCAGTCGTCGCGGCCGCCCCGACGACCACCACCAGCATGTGGGCCCGCCGCCACACCAGCAGCGCTGCCACCCCGATGCCGAT
>JBKKBU010000390.1:0-3307 GCA_046713755.1 Mycobacteriales bacterium | reverse complement strand
TCGTACTCCTCGTTGAGAACAGGGAGGGGTATGTACTTGCCGTCGGGAACCGATGGGGGCGATGACAGGATCCCGATGCCCCGGCCGTAGTCGGCGTACCTGATGCGAACGAAGGTGACCTGCTTAACCTCCGGCGGAGCCTCGATCAGCTTGATCGCCATAAGCCTTATGCGGCGCCCCTTTGTCGTCTGAAGCAGCGGGGGGCCCCACGAGTAGATGTCCGCAGGGTTCGGCTCCACGACGTAGAAGTTGCCGGTCTGAACCGCGACAGCGACCGCATCGCGTTGCCGTTGCACGCGCGTGTACGTCACGACCAGTGCAGCGCCGAGTGTCAGGGCCACGGCGAGCGAGGCCGCCGCAGCCTTTCGCCTAGACACACCCACGGCCCAAGTCTGACACTTGCGCGGCCGCGACACCCCCGCGTGGGTAGCTAGATATGCCGGTGATGGCGGACCGTGAGGAAGTGCCGCTCCCGATGAACGACGTTGCGGGACGGAACCGGTCCGCCGCGTATTGCGTCCGAACCTCATGAAGCGACTCGTCATGGGGGCGTGTGCGCTGCTGATGGCGGGCTGCACTTCCGGTGAGAGTGCCCCCGCACCCCCGAAGGCCGAGCCCCTGAAGTTCTCGGCGATTGCGTACAAGGCTCAACCCGCCGGGCCTGTCACGCTTAGGGCCCACACGGTGCTCGACGGTGAGCACCGCCGACTCCGCTACAGCATCGCCTTCGGTGATGGCTCGCCCTTGGAGCACGTGGTCGACGATCAGTGCGGTACCGCCTCAAGGCCGCACGAGCTACCGCGCGTCAGGCACACGTACGTCCCCAACATCGACTACACGATCCAAGCTCAGGTCACTGCGACGTCGTGCCAGGACACCACTCGCACGAGAGCAGGAGCCACCACGGCAACGGTGATCTTCATGCCCAGATCGGCGACACCGGCGGAGGCCAAGCCTGTGAGCGCGACCCGCGCGTAGAAAGTGCCGCTTCCGCTGACAGGCCAGGCCATCGTCAAGCGGCGCTTCCGACGATCGCCGGCCGCCACTAGAGTCTCTGAGCGTGGCATTTCCCGGCGTATGCTCGACTGCTGCGGGCGCGGGTGTCGTGCTCGGCCTTCTTGCCGATCGTTCCTTGATGCAGCATTCATCCAGAACTGGCATCTCGGCATTGATCTTGGTCGGGGCGGCTGTCATATATCCGTTGGCGGATCGGACGCCAACGCGGATGGCCGGACCTGGTGAGCTTGGTGCGGTGGTAGCCACGCTTGGCGTCGCGATCGGTGCGGCAACACTGAAGGATCGGTCCGCTCGTGCCCTGGTCGCAGCCGGCTGGTGCCTGCACGCGCTGTTCGATCAGAGGCACAGCTCCTCCACGTCCAGGCTGCCCTCCTGGTATCCAGCACTGTGTGCTGGCTTCGACGTGGCTATGGCCACGCAACTTCGGCGTCCGGCTACCAGCGGCTGACGGCAACCGCCGTGCCAGCAGCGATCACCGGGAAGTGCTCCTACCGGAATGTCGGCGTGGTCAGGCGGCGGCTTGGGTTATCCAGCCGTGGGGTCCGAGGGTGGCGCCAGTGGTGAGCTGCAGCGGGTTGCCGTGATGGAGGCGGGCGTGGTGATGCTGGCAGAGCGGAACGGCGTCGTTGTCGGTCTTGCCGCCTTCGGACCAAGGCGTGGGGTGGTGCATCCGTAGGTGCGCGGCGGGGGCGCCGCAGCCGGTGGTGGCGCAGACCCCTGCGTAGCGGATCAGGGCGGCTTGGGTCTGCTGCCAGGTGTAGGTCCGTGCGGTCCGGCCGAGGTCTAGCGGCATCGAGTCGCTGTCGAGCACGACGCGGGTCAGGCGTGCGTCGCACAGTGCGAGGTCGAGGTCGTGCTCGGTGACGGGGCGGCCATCGGCGTAGGTCGCGACCGGCACGATCTCGGGTCGGGCCGACACCGCGGGCTGGTCGAGCTGCATGGCCCAGTCGGGCGGATCGGGGTCGCGGCTCGGGGTGTCCGGTGGCCAGCTGTCGGTGTCGGTGACCAGTCGGAGGTGGCACGGCTCGGGCAGTGGTGGGGCGGGGCTCATGTCCCAGGGCTGCAGGCCGCGCCGGGCGGGATCAGCAAAGCGTTGCTCGCGCAGGGCGGCGTCAGCGGCGGTGGGGGTCAGGAGCCGGCCGTCGCGGGTGAACAGCGGTTGCGTGAACGGGTTCGGCGGCAGCAGCGACAGCTCGCGGCCCAGGGCCCAGTCGGAGCTGTTGGAGCGGTCAGGCCACGCCACCTCGAACCGGCGGGCGTGCTGGTGGGCTTCGAACCGGGCGAGCGGGACGTGGATGAGCACGTGCGGGCTGACGCCACGGTCGGCGACTGCTGCGTGCTGTTCGAGGTAGAAGCTCGCGATCCCGGCCAACGCATCGGCTTCCCGCTGGGCCGGGGTCCGGGTGTCACCGCTGCTGTGATCCCCACGGCGGTAGGCGGCGAGCGCTGCGGACAGCGTCTGCCCGGCGAGCTCCCCGAGCTCCGCGCGCAGGTCCCAGCCGCCGTCGAACCCGGGTAGCAGGCTGGCTCGCCGATCGGCCTCGACACGCTCGGCGTCACGGTCGGCCGGCGCCGGGGCAAACGCCTGGACGCGCTTCTTCAGCTCTACGGCCAGCGTGTGCGGGTCGGTGAGCAGCGCCACGGTCAGGAAGGCGGCTTCCTGCTCGGCAAGCAGCAGCGGCAGGTCGTAGCGCGAGGTCCCGATCAGGTAGGCCTGCAGCTTGGCGAACCAGTGGCAGAGCTCCCGGGCGTGCCGCCGGGTGATCAGCCCGTCCCGCAACGCACCCGCGACGAGCGGCCGGTCTGTCAGCTGTGCGGCGAGCTTCACCGTGGCACCCGCGTCCGTGCGGCTGTGCCGGGTCCGCCGGGCCAGCCATGCCCCACACGACCGGGATCCGTCAGCGGTCCAGGCCAGCGACGCGTTGACGGACTGCACCCTGTCGAGCAGCGCCGCATCGAGCTTCGCCTGCACCGCGGTCAGGGCCGCGACCTCCCCGGAGCACAGCAGCGCCTCGACGTCCGCGGTCAGCAGCGCGTCGACGGCGTCGACCAGGGCCTGCACCTGCCGGCCGACCGGGCCGTGCACGGCAGTGCTGCTTGTTGTCATGTGCACCTCCTGGCCATGGTCGTGGTTGTGTTCGAAGCATGCGCTCGAAAGCCGGCTTCGTCAAGGGGTGTGTGGAACAAAAATGACTATCCACAGGACTTTTTCTTGTCCACAGGGCGAAACCGAAACTGTCGGAGTTCGGTGCTACGGCAGGGCGGTGAGGTGGGCCGTGTCGTTGAGGGA
>JBKKBU010000389.1:0-9326 GCA_046713755.1 Mycobacteriales bacterium | reverse complement strand
GCCGTGAGCGACGGCAGCGCGAGGGTCGCGTTGAGCAGGGTCTGCTCGCTGCGGGCGTCGTCGAGCAGGTCGCGGGCGGACAGCCCGAGGCTCTCGACGTCGCTGATCGTCGGGGCACCCGGCAGGTCGGAGTCGATCAGCCAGGACGCGCTGTCCTCGGACTCGGAGTAGGAGTAGGTGTAGGTGATGCGGGCCTCGAGGAAGACGTAGCCCCGGCAGACGACGGGGGCCACGGGCGTCGCTGTGGGTGCCACCGGTGACGGGCTGACCGGGGGTGCGGACGCGGCGGTCGGCGGGCTCGAGGAGACGGTGTACTGGCCGGAGAACTGCCCGGTGTCGCTGTCGAGAACGTCGAGCCGGACGCCGTAGCAGATGCCCTGCGCCGCGGTGGCGTCGTCGAGCGCATCGGTGATGTCGGCTGCGGTCTCGTCGTCGAAGACGGGATTCTCGGCGGTGGCCGGCCCTGCGGTCAGCAGGAGTCCGCCCAGCAGGAGCCCGGCGACGACAGCGCGCCTCACTTGCCGGCCCCTGGGCCGCCGCCGCGCACGCCGCCGACCCCGCCGCCGCAGCGGCCGCCGGTGCCCCAGTAGCCGACGACGTAGGGGAACCAGTGGTTGTAGCCGCGCTTCTCGTCGGCGAGGTAGACCGTCGAACCGCCGCGTTCGGGATCCGGGGTGACGGCGACGACCAGGTTGGAGTAGCGCAGGACGACCCCCGCCGGGTCGGTGAGCTCCTGGGCGGGCTTCCATGCCTCGCGGATCTCGGCGGCGGTCACCGACACCGACTGGTCAGACCGCAGGACGTAGGAGCCGCGGTCCTCCGACACCCGCTCGTAGCGGTCGAGGGCGAACTCGCGAGGACCCCCACGATTGAGCAGGGACACGATGCCGACCACCCCGACGAGAGCGAGCGCCAGGGCGAGCGCGACCTGGACCCAGCGGCGGCTCACGGCACGCTCCGATCGACGGCACAGGCGCGTAGCGACCCGGTCGTGCGCACGACCTCACCGCTGCCCGGATAGACGTGCCAGGTCCGCCAGACCCAGCCGGCGCGGGCCGGTCGCGCGGTCAGCACGGTGAGCGCATCGGCCGAGCCCGGGAAGGCCCCGACGAGTGACTGCTCGTCACCGGAGTGTCGACGGCGCAGGGCGCCCGCGACCCGGGCGAGCCCCAGTCCGTCGTACGACGTGGTGGTGCTGGCGAAGCGGTAGTCGGCGCCTTCGAGGTGCCGCGTGGCCGACCCGGGCAGGGCGGTCACGGGGCCCGGTCGGCAGGCGACGACCTCCGGCACGAGCGCCGCGCCGACCCGCGCGACGACCTGATGGCTGGCCCCGAGCAGGCGGAGCTCGACGGTGCCGAGCGGGCCGTCGAGCGCCAGCACGGCAAGGGGGTCGGGGGCGTCACCGAGCCACCACGACAGCCCAGCCGCTCGGGTGTCGACGTAGGGGACGGCGAGGTCGGCGAGCACGTCAGGAGGTGTGCAGGATCGTCAGGCTCTCGGCCGCGATGGTCCGGCCGGTGCTGCACTCCCAGGACCCGGCAGCGGTGAACCGCTCCAGTGACAGCTGCTCACCCGCAGGCCCGACGTAGTCGGCGTAGTGCATCGAGCCGTCGGTCCCGGTGCCGGTCGACCCGGTGGCCGCGAAGGCCGCGCCGCCCTGCTCGTCACGGCGGTAGGTCACGCCGTCGTGGGTGAGCTCCTTCAGCTCGGGGGTGTAGCTGGCGCCGGGGATCCGGTCCCACACGACGACCTCCAGACCGCCCTCGCCGCGCTCCACCGACAACCAGCAGCGCAGCTCCCCGGCCACACCGCTCGCGTCCAGCAGGTGCTCCTTCCAGCGGTAGCCGTCCTCGTCCATCGCGAGGGTGCCGCGCACCACCCACTCGCGGCCCTCGAAGGTGATGACGTCACCGGCCGCGATCCGCTCCGGGTCGGACAGCCCCGGCCCGGCTGCCATCGGGTCGGCGGAGGTGGCGCGCTCGCGGAGCCCCTGCTCGAGCTTGCGGCGGCGGAGCACCTGCACGAGCACCACGACAGCGAGGACGAGAGCGACGAGCAGCACGATCACGAGCAGGGCGGCGAAGAGCGAGGTCACTGCGGCACCGTAACCCCTGCCGACGGTGCACACTGCAGCCGTCTCCGACGGAAGGTCGCCACAGTGGGTCAGGTTGCTGGAGTGCTGGTGCTGCTCCTGTTGGTGGTGGTGGGGCTGTGGCTCCTCACCGGGATCAGGATCGTGCAGCAGTACGAGCAGGGCGTCGTCTTCCGACTCGGCAAGGTCCAGTCGGCGGTGCGGCAGCCCGGCCTGCGCCTGCTGATCCCGGTCATCGACCGGATGGTGAAGGTCAACATGCAGATCGTCACCATGGGGGTGCCGGCGCAGGAGTGCATCACCCGCGACAACGTCAGCGTCCACGTCGACGCGGTCGTCTACTTCCGGGTCATCGACGCCATCAAGGCCGTGGTCAACGTGCAGAACTATCTGTTCGCGGTCTCGCAGGTGGCGCAGACCTCGCTCCGCTCGGTGTCGGGCAAGGCCGAGCTCGACGAGCTGCTCGCCGACCGTGACCGGATCAACGCCGACCTGCGGACCGTCATCGACGAGCCGACCGAGGGTCCGTGGGGCGTCAAGATCGAGCGCGTCGAGCTCAAGGACGTCGCGCTGCCGGAGGGGATGAAGCGGTCGATGTCCCGCCAGGCCGAAGCCGAGCGCGAGCGGCGGGCCCGCGTCATCGCCGCGGAGGGGGAGCTGCAGGCCTCCGAGAAGCTGGCCGAGGCCGGCCGGGTGCTGGCCAACGAGCCGAGTGGATTGCAACTGCGCCTGCTGCAGACGGTCGTGGAGGTGGCAGCGGAGAAGAACAGCACCCTCGTCATGCCGTTCCCGGTCGAGATCCTGCGCTTCTTCGAAAAGCACAACAACGCGCCGTAGGTGGCATCGGGACCGTCCCGCCCCGGGCCGCCAGCCGCCCGACCTGAAGATCAACAGCACATCCGCACGCTTTCAGGGCCGGATTTCCGTGCTGATGTGCCTTTGATCATGGACGGCGGTTGGGGTGAGCACCCTTCACCGGCCGCCGGTCCGCAGCGCAGGTTCAGCACGACTTCTGTTCAGATCCGCCGGCAGGAGTCTGGGGCCAGGTGCAGAAAACACCCTGTGATGCAGGCCACACCCTGCACAGATCAGAGGTGACCCCGTGCTGTCCGAACCCTTCTGGCGCGCCTCGGCCCAGTGCCGCAAGGACAACGCCGTCCACTTCTTCGCGCCTGCGCACTTCGAGCGCAAGAACGAGAAGGACGCCCGTGAAGGCGCTGCGCGGGCGCTCTGCCGCGCCTGCCCGGTCCGGGTCGAGTGCCTGGACTACGCCCTCACCGTGCTCGAGCCGCACGGCATCTGGGGTGGCATGAACGAGCTCGAGCGGCGGCGGTTCCTGCGCAAGCGCGCCGCCGAGCTCGAGCAGTCGGCCTGACCCCCGCACCCTGACCGCTGCTGCGGGGCCTCGCTAGGGTCGGGGCATGCCGATCGTCTGGGAGTACGCCACCGTCCCCCTGCTGGTGCACGCCACCAAGCAGATCCTCGACACCTGGGGCCAGGACGGCTGGGAGCTCGTCCAGGTCGTACCAGGTCCCGGCGGTGGTGATCAGCTGGTGGCCTACTTCAAGCGCCCGAAGCCGTGAGCGCGCACGACAAGCTGGCCGAGCTCGGCCTGACGCTGCCTTCAGTCGTCCCGCCGTTGGCGTCGTACGTCCCGGCCGTGCAGACCGGCACGCTCGTGTTCACCTCGGGCCAGCTACCGATGGTCGACGGCGCGCTGTCCATGGTGGGCAAGGTCGGCGCGCAGGTGACCGCAGAGCAGGCCAAGGAGCTGGCGGCGAGCTGCGCCCTCAACGCCCTGGCGGCTGTCGACGCGCTCGTCGGCCTCGACGCCGTGGTGCGGGTGGTCAAGGTGGTCGGCTTCGTGGCCTCGGCCCCCGACTTCACCGGTCAGCCCGGGGTCATCAACGGCGCTTCTGACCTGTTGAGTGCGGTGTTCGGCGACGCAGGGGTGCACGCCCGCTCTGCCGTCGGGGTGGCGGCCCTGCCGCTGGACGCACCCGTCGAGGTCGAGGTCATCGTAGAAGTGGCTGTGGAAGTGGCTGTCGGGGTCCGATGACCGCCGGGTTGCCCGAGAGCATCGTCGAGCGCGCCCGCGCGCTGGCCGGCGGCAGTCACGTGCCGCCGGAGCCGCGGCACGCCTCGACCGTCGTGCTCATCCGGCGGCCGCTCGAGGTCTACCTGCTGCGCCGGGTGAAGGGGATGGCCTTCGCCGGCGGCATGCACGTCTTCCCCGGTGGCTCGGTCGACCCGGAGGACGCGGGCGCCGACATCGGCTGGGCCGGTCCGCCGGCCGCCTGGTGGGGCGAGGTGTTCGGTGCTGACGAGCAACTGGGTCGGGCGCTGGTGTGCGCCGCCGTCCGGGAGACCTTCGAGGAGTCCGGCGTGCTGCTCGCCGGGCCGTCGGAGACCGAGCTGCTCGCCGACGTGTCCTCTGACGAGTGGGAGGAGGAGCGGCGCGCGCTCGAGGCCCGCGAGCACTCGCTGTCGGAGCTGCTGCGCCGCCGGGGCCTAGTGCTGCGCGCCGACCTGCTGCGCCCCCTGGCGCACTGGATCACCCCGGAGGTGGAGAGCAAGCGCTTCGACACCCGGTTCTTCCTCGCCGAGATGCCGGCCGGCCAGGTCTGCCGCGACGTCGGTGGTGAGGCCGACGAGCGGGTCTGGGTGCGCCCTGCCGACGCGAGTTCCGGCGGGCTCAACCTGATGCCGCCGACCCGCGCCGCGTTGCAGGACCTGGCGGCGTACGACGATGTCGAGACCGCCCTGGCTGCGCACCGCAGCGTGCGCCCGATCCTGCCCAAGATCGGGGTCGACGCCGCCGGCAACGTGAGCTTTCACCTGCCGGACGACCCCGACTACCCGAGCTGAGACCGCCATGTCCACGTTGCGGCAGGTGACGACCACAGCGGGCGTGGTGCGCTGCGACAACCCGGGGCCGATGACCCTGGAGGGGACCAACACCTGGGTGCTGCGGGCGCTCGATGAACCAGGTTGCCTCGTCATCGACCCGGGCCCCTTGCACGAGGACCACCTGCAGGCGGTGGCGGCTGCGGCCGGTCGGGTGGACCAGATCCTGCTGACTCACGGCCACTACGACCACAGCGAGGGGGCACCCCGCTTCGCCGAGCTCACCGGGGCGCCGGTGCGGGCGTTGGACCCGCAGCACCGGCTGGGCGACGAGGGCCTGGGCGATGGGGACGTGGTCGCCTGCGGTGGGCTGGAGCTGCGGGTGGTCGGCACTCCCGGCCACAGCGCGGACTCGTTGTCGTTCGCCATGGAGGATGCGGTTCTCACCGGCGACACCGTCCTCGGTCGCGGCACCACCGTCGTCGCGCACCCCGATGGGGTCCTCGCGGACTACCTCGCCTCGCTGCGCCGGCTGCGCGACCTCGGTGACGTCACCGTGCTGCCGGGGCACGGCCCCGAGCTGCCTTCGGCGGGGGTGGCAGCGGAGGACTACCTGCGGCACCGCGAGCAGCGCCTCGACCAGGTGCGCGCCGCGCTCGCGGCCGGGGCGGTCAGCCCGGACGAGGTCCTCGAGATCGTCTACGCCGACGTCGACCGGGTCCTCTGGCCGGCCGCGCGACTGTCGGTCCAGGCCCAGCTCCTGTACCTGCAGCCATGACCCGCCCCTCCCGTCGTACCCCCTTGATCAACGGGAACTCTGCCGCGCTGAGGGACCTGCGCAACGCGGGTTTTCTCCCGTTGATCATGGTGTGGGAGTCGCGGGAATGACGTGCCCGGCGTGCGGGACGCCGACGGTGCCGGGGGCACGTTTTTGCTTCTCGTGCGGGACGGCGCTGCGGGACAGCGCCGCCGCTGATCTGGAAGCTGAGCGCCGCGTCGTCACGGTGCTGTTCGGTGATCTGTCGGACTTCACCAGCTGGTCCGAGGAACTCGATCCGGAGCGAGTGGGTGTCGTGACCGACCGGGTGCTGTCCATCCTCACCGCGGTGGTGGCTGACTACGGCGGCCACGTGGACAAGCTCACCGGCGACGGGCTGATGGCGGTGTGGGGCGCACCGACGGCCCACGAGGACGACGTCGAACGGGCGGTGCGGGCGGCGGCGCGGATGCAGTCGGCGGTCCGGCGGGTGGTCGAGGAGGAGAGCGGCGGCGGTCGGCGGCTCGGGCTGCGGGTGGGGCTCAACACCGGTGAGGTGCTGGCGGGGGTGCAGGCGCACCTGAGCTACACGGTCGTCGGCGACACCGTCAACACCGCCTCCCGGCTGTCCGATGCAGCGGGCGTCGGGGCGGTCTACGCCGGCCGCGACACGGCCCTCGCCACCATGTCGATGGCGTCCTGGCGGGCGCTGACACCGCTGCGCCTGAAGGGCAAGCGCGAGCCCGTGGCCGCCTTCGAGCTGGTTGCCCTGCGGTCGGTCGGGGCCTCGCGGCTGGGCCTCGGCGACGAGGCGCCGTTCCTGGGTCGCGAGGCCGAGATCGGCCTGCTGATCGGCCGCTTGCTCGATGCGTCGGAGCGCGGTGTGCCAGGAGGTGTCCTGGTCGTCGGCGATGCCGGCGTCGGCAAGACCCGGCTGGCCCGGGAGCTCGCCCGCTTTGCCGGAGAGCTGCCCGGGGCGCGCGTGCTCTGGGGTCGGTGCGCGCCCTACGGCGAGGGGCGTGACCTCGCTGCCGTGTCGGAGATGGTGCGCACGGCCTGCGGCATCGGCGAGGGCGACGACGTCGAGACCGCCAGGGCGCGGGTCACGAGGGCGGTCGCCCGGCTCGAGCACCCGGCGTACAACGGCCCGGTCCCGACGGCGATGGGCGAGCGCCTGCGCCAGCTGCTCGGGCTGGAGGACGCGGTGACGGGGCTGCCGCGTGACGCGGCGGCCGCGAGCGACCTGCCAGGTGTGCCGTCGGGCGGTGACCAGGTGCGCCAGGCGGTCGCGGCGCTGTTCACCTCGCTGGCCTCGGAGGCTCCGCTGCTGCTCGTGCTCGACGACCTGCACTGGGCGACCCCGGCGATGCTGGAGGGGCTGCTCGACGTCGTGGCCGGCACCCGAGGTCGCGTCCTGCTGCTCGGCGTCGGTCGGCACGACATGGTGATCGGGACGGACTGGTGGCGCCAGCTGCCCGACGTCGAGGTGCTGCCGCTGCTGCCGTTGGAGGAGTCGGCGACCGAGCGGCTGCTGCGCGCGTATCTCGGCGACATCGACCTCGACGAGGCGGTCCGCACCGCGCTGCTCTCCCGCGCCCAGGGCAACCCGTTCTTCCTCGCCGAGCTGCTGCACCTGCTCATCGACCGCGGGCTGCTCCGGCGGTCGGACAGTGGCTGGGTCCTTGACGGCGAGCTGACCGACGACGTGCCGGCCGGTGTGCAGGCCGTGCTGGCCGCGCGCATCGACGGCCTCGACGGCGCGGCGAAGGGTGTGCTGCGGGATGCGAGCGTCCTCGGGCTGCGGGTGACCCGGTCCGGGCTCGAGGCGGTGGGCCGGGCCTCGGGCCATGGTGACCCCCTGGTGGTCGAGGCCGCGGTGCGCGAGCTGCTGGAGCGGCGGCTGCTGGAGCCGGACGTCGCTGAGCAGGGCGACGGGGCCCTCCGCTTCAGCCACACCCTCGTCCGCGACGTGGCCTACGCCGGTCTCGCCAAGGCCGAGCGCGCCCGCCGTCACGCGGCAGCCGCCCTGCACGCACAGGACGACGGCAGTCGGACGGCCGAGTCGGACCTGGTCGCGGCATCGCAGGGCGAACGAGCCGTCCGGCTCGCGGCCGAGATGGGACTACCGGCCGGTGATCCGGCATGGGCCGTGCGGGGAGTTGCCTTCGCGGCACTCGCCCGCGTCGGGCGGGCGGCGCTCGGTCGTGACGACGTGGCCACCGCCGAGCGGGTCCTGGGGCAGGCCCTCGCGCTGGACCACCCCAGCTTCGGTGCGCCGCTTGCCGATGACCTCGTCGTCCCCGTGCGGGTCGCCCGCGCGGAGGCGCTCGCGTCCCAGCACCGGCTCGAGGAGGCTGAGGTCGAGCTGGCGTCGGCGCTCGGCTCGTCGCAGGACGGCGTGCGAGCGGGAGCGCTCGTGGTCCTCGGCGAGGTACGCCGCAAGCGCGGCGACCCGGTCGGTGCGCGCCAGGCCTTCGTCTCGGCGCTGACGGCCGCGTCGGACGCCGGGATCGTGCGCGTGACCAGCGAGGCGTTGCGCCGCCTCGGGCTGCTCGACTACGTCGACGGGCGGCTGCGCGCCGCCGAGCAGCGCTTCCGCGAGGCGCACGAGCTCGCCGTCCAGATCGGCGACCTCCGCGGCGCCGGGTGGGCGCTGCAGCACCTCGCCTGGAGCGCGACGACCCGCGGTGACTACGCGGGCGCAGAGCGGGTGCTGGAGCAGGCCGCTGAGCTGTTCGTGGGACTCGAGGACACCGGCGGGCTCTCGTGGGTCGCCGGCACCGAGGGCCTGGTCCGGCTGCTGCAGGGCCGCTTCACCGAGGCCCGCGAGCTGGCCGGCTCGGTGCTGCCGCTCGGGGAGGCGAGGCAGGAGCGGTGGGGGGTCGCGGCGCTGCTGACCATCGACGCGATGGCTGCGGCCGAGCTCGGGGAGATCGAGGTCGCTTCTGACGAATCAGCGCGTGCAGTAGCACGTTTTGTCGAAGTGGGTGACAGCTGGGGGCAGTCCTTGGCGTTGATTGCTCAGGGGGTGGCCGCCCGCGGGGCCGACCACCCCGACCGGGCGGTCGAGCTGCTGGCCGAGGCCGTCGCAGTCGCCGAGCGCGGCCACCACCCGGTCACGGGCTCGCTGGCGCTCGTCGTCATGGGCTACGCCCATCTCGACCGTGACGACCTGGACAGCGCGGAGGGCGCGGCGTGGCGGGCCAGCGCGCTGCTCGCGAGCCTCGACCTCGAGCCGCACGCGGCACTCGGGGCCAAGGTGCTGCTCGCTCAGGTGCTGCGCGCCCGGGGGGACCTCGCGGGTGCACTAGCGGAGCTCGACGCTGCGCTGGCCGTTGCGGGCGAGCCGGCGCTGCTGTTCCCCCGCCGGCAAGCCCTCGCCCACCGGGCCGGCACCTTGGTCCAGCTCGGCCGGGCCGAGGAGGCGCTGGCGACGGCGCGTGAGGCGGTCGCCTTCCCCTCGGAGGACGTCCGCTCGCGCGTGCTGGCCCTGCGGGCGCTCGCCGCTGCCTTGCGGGCCACCGGCGCCGACGCAGCGGCGACCGTCGCACTCGAGCAGGCCCTCGGGGTGGCGCGGTCCACGGGCCCGCGCTCCGAGATCGCCGCCACCGAGCGCCTGCTCACCCCCGG
>JBKKBU010000388.1:0-2634 GCA_046713755.1 Mycobacteriales bacterium | reverse complement strand
CACCGAGGCGCTGGAGCGGGCCCGTCTGGGGGTGCCGGGGCGCACGCTCGGCGTCGAGGACGACGTGGGTCGGCAGCCCCCCGGCGGCAGCCGGGATGTCCCGCGCGACCGCGACGGCAACGTCTGCCTCGTCGGCCTTGGCGGCGGGGACCACGTGGACGAGGAGCTCGTCGGCGCCGTCGCGGGGGCTCGGCCCGACCACCACCCGCCAGTCGGCCACCTGCGGGCTGCCGACGAGGGCACCGGCCACTCCGCGAAGATCGACGGCCTGGGTTCCCCGCCGCATGGCGAGGGTCGGCACGAGCGCGCCCCGCCGGGTCCCCACCACCCGCGGGACGGTGCGCTGGCAGGACGGGCAGGTGGCGTCGGTGACGGCCTGAGCCACGTCGCCGGTGCGCCAACGCAGCAGGGCGCTGCCGCGCAGGCCGAGCTGGGTGAGGACCACCTCGCACGGCCCGTTGGTGACGGCCCCTTCACCGCTGTCGGCGTCGATGCCGTCCACGAGCTCCAGGTCGGGGTAGGTGTGCAGCCCGGTAGCCGCGCCACCGGAGCGGCATTCCCCCCACAGCAGCCGGTGGCCGTCGGGGGTGTGGACCGCGAGGACGGCCGCGCCGCGCACACCGGCCCGCTCCAGCGCCTCGGTGGCGGCCGCGCGCTCGGCATCGCTCGGAGCGCCCACGAGCAGCAGGGTGCGCACCGACGACAGGTCGGCGCCGGCCTCGTCAAGGTCATCGACCACCGTCTCGGCGGCAGCGGCCGGGACGGCCAGCACCGTGGCCGGGACCAGCCGCAGCGCGGCCGTCACCTCGTCCGGCTCATCGCCGGGTGCGAGGTACGGCGACCCGGCACCCAGTGCCGCCAGCTGCAGCGCCTGGCCCGCGGCCGTGGCCAACAGCGGCAGGGTGCTGACGACGACGTCGGCGCCGGTGAGACCGAGCACCTGCCACAGGCGCGCGCCGCTACGAGCCACCACGTCGAGGCCCTGGGGGGGGCGGGCGAGCGGCACGCCCAGCGCCCCCCCGGCCCAGACGAACGAGGTCGGGCGGGTGTCAGCCTCCACGACGGCGCGGTAGCTGCCGGGCAGCGCCAGCCGCGCGGCCAGCGCCCGGCGCAGCGTCGGACCCTCGGCGTGCAGCGCGAAGCCGGACTCGGAGGCCTGCAGCACCAGGGCAGCCGCGCCCATCGGATCGCCCTCGGGGCAGATGTCTCGCTCGCCGGCGGCGGGCAGGGAGCGGACCCCCTCGAGGGTCGCCACGGAGCTGGCGGTCCGGCCCAGCCCCTTCAACCGCTCGCGCCACCAGGGCGAGAAGGGCCCCACCGCGTCGATGACCTGCGACCGGACGGCCGCCTCCTGCTGCTTGACCCGCTGCGGCGTCGTACGCCTGTCCCACGTCACGGTCGGCGAGTCTAAGTTGGCTGCGCGGTTGGCGTTCGGGCGGCTGCGCTGCGAGGCTGCCGACATGGCTTCCTGGACCACCTCCGACATCCCCGACCTGACCGGCCGCACCGCGCTGGTGACCGGCGCCAACTCCGGCCTCGGCTTCTGGACCACCGTCGAGCTCGCCCGCAAGGGCGCGCACGTCCTCATGGCCTGCCGCGATGCCGGCCGCGCCGAGGCGGCCCTGCAGCGGGCCCGCGGTGAGGTGCCCGGCGCCAACGTCGAGCTGGTCACGCTCGACCTGCAGTCGCTGGACTCGATCGAGGCAGCGGCCAAGGAGGTCGCGGCCCGCACCCCCGCCCTCGACCTGCTCGTCGACAACGCCGGCATCATGGCCACGCCGCGTACGACGACCCAGGACGGCTTCGAGGCCCAGCTCGGCACCAACCACCTCGGGCACTTCGCCCTGACCGGTCGACTCCTGCCGCAGCTACTCGCGGCGCCGAGCCCCCGGGTCGTCGTGGTCTCCAGCGCCGCCCACAAACCAGGGAAGATCAACTTTGATGACCTGCAGAGCGAGCGCTCCTACGGCCCGTGGAAGGCCTACTCGCAGAGCAAGCTCGCCAACCTGCTGTTCGTCGCCGAGCTCGACCGCCGGGCCAAGGCGGCCGGGCTCGGCCTGGTCGCGGCGGCCGCCCACCCGGGCTACGCCGCTACCCACCTGCAGGACGCGAGCGGTCTCAAGGGGCTGGTGATGAGGCTCGGCAACGCGGTGCTCGCGCAGACCGACGCCGCCGGAGCCCGCCCCTCGCTCTACGCCGCGACCGCCCCCGACGTGCAGGGCGGCGACTACTACGGCCCCGACAAGCTCTTCGAGACGCGCGGCCACCCCAAGAAGGTCGGTCGCACCACAGCCGCGAAGGACGTGGCCGCCGCCGGCCGCCTGTGGACCGTCTCCGAAGAGCTCACCGGCGTGACGTACGACGCCCTGAAGGCCTGAGCGATCAGCCCTTTCGCTTGACGATCTCGTCGGTGAGGGCCGGGACGACCGTGAACAGGTCACCCACGAGACCGAAGTCGGCGAGCTCGAAGATCGGGGCCTCGGGGTCCTTGTTGATGGCCACGATGGTCTTCGAGGTCTGCATGCCGGCCCGGTGCTGGATCGCGCCGGAGATGCCGACCGCGATGTAGAGCTGGGGCGACACGGTGCGACCGGTCTGGCCGACCTGGTTCTGGTGGGGGTACCAGCCGGCGTC
>JBKKBU010000387.1:0-3338 GCA_046713755.1 Mycobacteriales bacterium | reverse complement strand
CCCCCGATCTGGTCCCACTCCCTCGTCAGGACAAGAGGGAGTGGGCAGGTCAGCGGGGGCGCGGCGAAGGCGTTGGTCGGGCGGACAGATCTGGGGGAGTAGCAGGGTCAAATCCAGAACGAACAGAGCAGCAAGCAGCACGGGTAGGGGACTGGCGGCGTGCAGGACATCGAGCTTGGCTTCAAGGGCATGACGAGCATGGAGCTGGTGGGCGTCGACCTGAAGACCGTGGAGCAGGCGAAGCGCGAGTCGATGACGGCGAGCGAGGCGCGGGCGGCGACGTCTTCGTCATGACCGAGAGACGGGGTCGCCGATGCTCACAGAATGTTCACAAAATCAGCGACACTTGCCGGAACTCCAGAGGACGTCGCGACATCGAGATGCTATACAGGGCAGGCGATCTCGCGATCCGGCGAGACGAGACGACACAGGAAGGACTGGGCCATTATCGGCTCATAATCCCTCGGTCGTGGGTTCGAGCCCCACCCGCCCCACTGAAGAAAGCCCAGGTCAGACAGGGTGCGGAAGGTCTCTGACCGAGGGAAATGACGACCCGACCATCGCCCGCACGAAGTCGTCTACCGGGTATCACCACCCCCGGTGCCGTCGCCCGACAAGCCGCGAGGTGTATCAGGTCAGAGGGCTGATCGACCAGTTGGTGCGGGCGTAGAGCTCGTCCATGCCCAGGCGACGCATGTTGTGCAGCGACGGGTTGGGGTCCTCTGGTGTATCGGAGCCCGTCTCCGTGCTGTACCACTCGCAGCCTGCCTCCGCGGCAGCCTCGACCCTCGCGGCCATCAACAACGACTGCCCACCACGGCCGCGGTTCTCCGGCAGCGTTCCCGCACCACCCAGCACCCCGACGGACCCCGTGACAAACAAGTTGGCTGCCGTGATCAGCGTCTCGTCTTGGTAGGCGCCGAACGACTGCCATCCCGGAGCGAAGGGAAGCGCCTTGATCCACGCGAGGAACGGCCCTTCGGTGGGCAGGCCGAAGGCCGCGGCGTAGGTCCGGGCGTAGTCCTCGATGGACTCTGCCCCGATTCGCCTGACCTCGAGAGACGAAGTGCGGGTCACCAGCCGGTCGATCGGCGTCAGGAACTTCACCCAGCTGCGTCCCGCTGTGAGGCCGCTGGCAGCGAGCACCGCCTCCCATTCACTGGGTGTTGCTTGAGGGCTCATCTGCACGGTGGCGGACGGCGCACCCGCCTCCCCATAAAATGCCAGCACCTCGGCGAGCGCAGCGTTGTCGAACGGCTCGCTGAAGCCGAAGCCCAACGCTCTGTTCCAGAAGCCGCCCGTGGGGTCGAGCCGCATCGCCGTGGCTACCCCTCCCGCTGCACGCATCTCAGTCATGCCCAGGGCAGACCGGACCTCGGCCGGGGCACTCTGCGCCATCGACAGGACGAACTCCGCCTCGGCGGTTTCTGCCAACCGAGCCCGTTGATGTGCGTCCGTCACTGGCTTCCCTTTGGCTCCGCCGCGACTTTGCCTCGGCTCCACTCCTGCCGGTTCGCTGATGTATACACCCGGCAGATGTCTGCGGAGCCTTAGCAGCCTCAAAATGGTGCCGTGATTCCACCCCACGGGGCTCGTCAAACGTGGCGGCCGGGGACGCGCAGTTCGATCTGTAGCAGCAGACAACCGGTGAGAACGCCGGCTAGCCACGAACGCTTGGCCGGTGGTTGTGTCAGGCCGCGACGACCTGAATCTGCGCATGCCCTTCGGTCAGGGCGGTCAGATCGTGGGGGTCACTGGTCAGGATGATGGTGGGCTGCTCGAGGCGGATGGCTGTTGCCGCGACCAACGCATCTACGGTGTCGCTCCGCTTGATGCGTCCCAGCAGTCGGCCCGCTTCGACCGCCAGCTCCGCGTCGACCGGCTCCACCCGAGCGTTCTTGGTGAGCAGGTGAACTTGCGCGTCCCTCCCGGTCCCGCGGATCGTCTCGGCGAGGGTGACGGCATTGATGACCAGCGGAAGCCGGAGCTCCCGGGCACGGGCGATCCAGGCGACCGCCCGTGGATCGCCGGCGGCGGCTTTGCTCAGCCCGTCGCTGTGGAGGACGAGCGCCGTCGCGGGGAGCGGTGTTCGGGAGTTGCGGCGGCGTGCGGGTCTGGCCATGCGTGGCGTACCTCGTCCATCAGCTCGTCGGAGATCGGGCCGTGCTGGGCGGTGTGGGCGGCGAGGAACTCGTCGAGGTCAGCCAAGTGCTCGGCAAGGCGCAGTCCCTCCGCGACGTACGCCGAGAAGCCTCGCGCACCAGCGCGTGCCCGGGCGCTGTCGGCGAGGGATTTGGGAAGGGTCACGCTCACCTTCTCGAACGCGGCTTCAGTCATCTTGCAATCTTACCAGGAGTAGGATTCACCTCGAGTTGTTGATGAGCATCTTGGTCGCGGTCAAGACCCGATTCCGTCCGCGGAGATGAGCTCGGCGTCGTAGCTCGCGCTCATCGGAACGGCGCGCCTGCACCGGCAAAGGGGCCACCTGCGTTGGTGCTTGGCATGCTCGACGAGGAGGCCACCGGCTCGCGAGCATCAGTTGCGAAGGATGTCGAAAGCGGCTGCGCCCTGGTCTCTGATGTCGGCTGGCACGAGGCGCCATGCCGGGGCCTCGCGCTCGTCAAGCCTTCGTACGCGGCGGAGTCGGGTTCGGTCCTTGGGGGTCAGTTGCTCGCGCAGGCTGAAGGGGTCGGGAACCAGCGAGGAGAGCAGCGCCAGGTCGCGTTCGTGGCGGCTGCTGTTCCCGGGTAGGGCGCAGGCCGCAGGCCGCAGGCCGCAGCTTTGGCGATGATTGCGCCGAGCAGTGACGGTCGCGGGATGAGTCCGGATCGGCCTTCATGGCGCACCTCGACGAGCTCGGTACGGTGCAGTGCTTGTTGACCGGCGGGCACCTCGATCGTGCGCCCGGGCGGTGTGGTGGTCAGGTTGGTCTTCGGGCCCAGGCCTTCGGGGGCGAGCAGGTCGATGATGACGGGCGACGGCTGGGCTGGTCGTGTGTACCGGTGCGCCCGCCCGTCGGTGGTGATCGCCTCGAGGTCGAAGCCGTGCTCCTCCAGCGCCGCGACGACGACGAGCAGTGCGGACTGGTCGGCGCGGACATCGGCGATGACGTCACCGTCCTGACTGATCTGCGGAGGAACCTGGTCGTGCTCCAGGGCGTGCAGCAGCACCATCTGCCCGCCGATGAGAGTCCACTTCACCGGGAGCTCGGTGAGATCGAACAGTAGATGCCACAGCTGGTCCACGGGCGCGGCAAGGGGCGGCAGGGTCACGATCGGCGCGTTCACCTGAACGCCTGAACCCGGTCAAGGAGCAGACGTCGGCCGCCCGCGCCCGCG
>JBKKBU010000386.1:0-4873 GCA_046713755.1 Mycobacteriales bacterium | reverse complement strand
ATCTACTACGCCCTGCTGTCCGGGCGGCTGGCCGGCCAGTCGGCGGTGTCGGTCGGAGATGCTGGGGCGGCGTACGCCGGCGCCTTACGGCGTGAGCTGGGACGCCACCTGCGGCACACCACCATGCTCAACCGGTTCACCTCACGGGTGCGCGTCGTCGAAGCGGGGGTGGCGGCGTGCCGGCGGGACGCTGCGGCGTTCGACGCGCTGGTCGAGCTGGGGCTGGGTCGGGGACTCATCACTGGACCGCTGGTGTCGGGCGCGGCCCGAGCCCTCGTGCGGCGTGCGACCGCACGACTCAGCCCTCGGTGACGAGGCCCCGCAGGACCTCCGCCTCCTTGGCGGTGAGCTTGCCGGTCATGTCGGCGATGAACGATTCGGCCTTGCCGCCCACCAGCGGGATCTTCACCTTGACGGTGCCCTCGACGACGTAGTTGGTGAGTCCAGGACCGGCGGGCTCGAGCCGCATCGTGCCGGAGACCTCCGCAGGTGCACCCGGGAGGTCGGCCTTCCACGTGCCGCGCCGCACCCCGTCGGCCGCGGGGGGTGCCCAGGTGTCGGTCTGCCCCGCCTTGCCATCGGCCGGCAGGAACCGCTCGAGGAAGCCCGGCACGCCGTCCGGCAGGTTGCGGCTGATCTGCAGCACGACCCCGCCATCGGGGGTCTGCTCGAAGCGCTTGACGGTGGTGCCGTCCTTGAGGCGCTCGGCCTTCGCGGCCGCCCAGCTCTCGGCGGCAATGGCACTGAACGCCGTGTCCACATCGCTGGGGAGCGAATAGCTGTACCGGAAGTCCTTGCTCATGACTGGCTCATGACTGGCTCACGACTGCCTCCTCAAGCGAGCCGCCGTGGATCGGCAGCGGTACGACGCGGACCCGGGAGACCCTACGGCCGTCGAGCTCGGTGACCTCCAGGCGGTGGCGGTCGACTTCCACCGCCTCGCCGATGCGGGGAACGTGACCGAGCTTGGCCATGACGTAGCCGGCCAGCGTCTCGTAGGGACCGTCGGGCAGGCGGACACCGGTCTGCTCCTCGACCTCGTCGAGGTTGAGCAGCCCGTCGGCCTCGATCTCGCCACCGCGGAAGCGCAGGGCCTCGCCGCCCTGGACGTCGTACTCGTCTCGGATGTCGCCGATGACCTCCTCGATGAGGTCCTCCAACGTGACGATGCCAGCGGTACCGCCGAACTCGTCGACGACGATCGCCAGGTGGTGGCCTTCGCGGCGCATCTCCGACAGCGCGGGCAGCACCTTCTTGGTGTCCGGCATCTGCTTCACCTCGCGGGCCACGTCCGCGACCTTGAGCGCGCGCCCCCTGGCCGGCGTCACGATGAGGTCGCGCACGTGCACGAAGCCGAGCACATCGTCCTGGGAGTCGCGCGACACCGGGTAGCGCGAGTGCGGCGCTGTGCTCGTCACCCGGAAGGCCCGCGCGACCGTCATGCCAGCGTCCAGGAACTCCACCTCGGTCCGCGGGATCATGACCTCACGAAGCTGCCGCTCCCCGGCTGCGAAGACCTCATCGATCAGCTTGCGCTCGTCCTTGGACAACGACTCGTGGGCCGCCACCAAGCCGCGCAGCTCGTCCTCGGTGATGGCGTCGCGCGCCGCGCCGGGATCGCCGCCGAGCAGCCGGACAACCACGTTGGTGCTCTTGGAGAGCAGCCAGATCACCGGTCGGGTCAACGATGCGATCCGGTCGAGCGGGGCCGCGACGAGCTGAGCGACCGCCTCGGCCCGCTGCAAGGCGAGCCGCTTGGGAACCAGCTCGGAGAGCAGGATGGAGAAGTAGCTGATCACCAGGGTGATCGCGACGAGGGACAACGTGTCGGCGGTGCCTTCCGACAACCCGGCGTCCTCGAGCTTCGGCGCCAGGTCGCTGGCCAGGGTGGCCGCGCCGAAGGCCGCCGACAGGAAGCCGGCCAGCGTGACACCGACCTGCACGGCAGCGAGGTAGCGGTTGGGGTCGGCGGCGAGGGCCGCGACCCGGCGGCCACGCTTGCTGCGCTCTGCCATCGCCTTGACCTGGCCGTCGCGCAGGGAGATCAGCGCGATCTCGGCGCCGGCGAAGAGCGCGCCACCGAGGATGAACAGCAGGACGAGGCCGACGTTGGCGAGCACTCCGCTCACGAGGCGCTCATGGGCAGACACTCGCACGGACTATGAGGCAGCTCCACGGAGGAAGCCTAGGGCCTGACCGCGTCAGAAGGCCGCGAGCGCTGCGTTGAATGTCGCACTCGGGCGCATCACCGCGTCGGTCTTGGCCTTGTCGACGTAGTAGTAGCCCCCGAGGTCGGCGGGCTTGCCCTGGACGGCGAGCAGCTCCTCGACGATCACCTGCTCGTCCGCGGCGAGCTGCTCTGCCAGCGGCGCGAACAGGGCCGCCGCTGCGGGATCGTCGGGCTGTCCCGCCAGCGCCTGCGCCCAGTAGAGCGCGAGGTAGAAGTGACTGCCCCGGTTGTCGATCTGACCGACCTTGCGGGCGGGAGAGCGGTTCTCCTCGAGCACCCGCCCGGTTGCCTGGTCGAGGGTCCGACCGAGGAGCGCGGCCCGCTGGTTGCCGGTCTTCTCACCGAGGAACTCGAAGGAGACCGCTAGGGCCAGGAACTCCCCGAGGGAGTCCCAGCGCAGGTAGTCCTCCTTCACCAGCTGTTGGACGTGCTTCGGAGCGGAACCGCCGGCACCGGTCTCGAACAGCCCGCCACCGGCCATCAGCGGCACGATCGACAGCATCTTGGCGCTGGTGCCGAGCTCGAGGATCGGGAAGAGGTCGGTGAGGTAGTCGCGCAGCACGTTGCCCGTGACGGAGATGGTGTCCTCGCCCCGGCGCACCCGGTCGAGCGTGTAGCGGGTCGCCTCCGCGACGTCCTTCACCTCGATCGTCAGCCCGTCGACGTCGACCTCGGCCAGGTAGGTGCGGACCTTGGCGAGCACCTGGGCGTCGTGGGCGCGGGTCTCGTCGAGCCAGAAGACGGCCGGCGACCCGGTGGCCCGAGCCCGTCGCACAGCGAGCTGGACCCAGTCGCGGATCGGCGCGTCCTTGGTCTGGCAGGCCCGGAAGACGTCGCCCTCGGCGACCTGCTGCTCGAGCAGGACCGTGCCGGCGGCGTCGACCACGCGCACCGTGCCAGGCGCCGCGATCTCGAAGGTCTTGTCGTGGCTGCCGTACTCCTCGGCCTTCTGGGCCATCAGCCCGACGTTGGGCACCGACCCCATGGTGGTCGGGTCGAACGCGCCGTGCTCGCGGCAGTGGTCGAGGGTCTCGGCGTAGAGCGCGGCGTACGACGAGTCCGGGATGACGAACTTGGTGTCCTGCTGCTGATCGTCGGCGTTCCACATCTGGCCGGACGAGCGGATGGCCGCCGGCATGGACGCGTCGATGATGACGTCGCTCGGCACGTGGAGGTTGGTGATGCCGCGGGCCGAGTCGACCTGGGCGAGTGCCGGACCGTCGGCGTACGTCGCCGTGATCGCCGCCTTCACCGCTTCGCGCCGATCGGCCGGGAGCCGCTCCAGGTCGGCGAGCACTCCGCCGAGCCCCTGGTTCGGATCGGCACCCACCGCGGCGAGGTCGTCGGCGTACGTGGTGAAGACGTTGGCGAAGAACTGCTTCACCACGTGGCCGAAGACGATCGGGTCGGAGACCTTCATCATGGTGGCCTTGAGGTGCACGGAGAACAGCACGCCCTGGGCCCTGGCGTCGGCGATCTCGGCCGCGAGGAAGTCGGTGAGGGCCTGCCTGCGCATCACGGCGGCGTCGAGGATCTCCCCCGCCTGCACCGGGAAAGCTGCCTTGAGCTCCGTGGTCGTGCCATCGGCGGCGACGTGCTCGATGCGGGCCGTGGTGGCCTCCGCCACCGTCACCGACGTCTCCGAGTGGCGGAAGTCGCCATCGGTCATCGTCGCGACGTGGCTCTTCGAGTCCTTGGACCAAGCACCCATCGAGTGGGGGTGGCTGCGGGCGTAGCTCTTCACCGACGCAGGGGCGCGGCGGTCGGAGTTGCCCTCACGCAGGACCGGGTTGACGGCACTGCCCTTGACCGCGTCGAAGGCCGTGCGAGCGGCGCGCTCGGCGTCGGTCTGCGGGTCCTCCGGGTAGTCGGGGACGGCGAAGCCGGCGTCCTGCAGCTCCTTGACGGCAGCCTTGAGCTGTGGCACGGAGGCACTGACGTTGGGCAGCTTGATGATGTTGGCATCGGGTGTCTTGGCGAGCTCGCCCAGCTCGGCGAGCGCGTCCGGGGCCAGGCCGAAGGCCGCCAGGACCCTGGCGGCCAACGAGATGTCCCGGGTCTCGACGGCGACGCCGGCCTTGTCGGCGTAGGCCTGAAGCACGGGCAGCAACGAGTGGGTGGCGAGCGCCGGGGCCTCGTCGGTGTAGGTGTAGATGATCTTCATCAGATGAGGCCGAGCTCACGGACGGCGTCGCGTTCCTCGGCCAGCTCGGCGACCGAGGCGTCGATCTTGGAGCGCGAGAAGTCGTTGATCTCGACGCCCTCGATGATCTGCCACTGGCCGTCGACGGCCCGGCACGGGAAGGAGCAGATGAGGCCCTCGGGGACGCCGTAGGAGCCGTCCGAGGCCACCGACGAGGACGTCCAGGCCGTGCCGTTGACCCAGTCGTGGACATGGTCGATCGCGGCGTTGGCTGCGGAGGCCGCACTCGACGAGCCGCGCGCCTCGATGATGGCGGCGCCGCGCTTGGCGACGGTCGGGATGAAGGTGTCCTTGAGCCACGCCTCGTCGACCTGGTCGGCAGCGGGCTGGCCGTTGACCTTGGTGGTGTAGAGGTCGGGGTACTGGGTCGCGGAGTGGTTGCCCCAGATCGTCATCTGCTCGATGGCGGTCACCGGGACCTCGAGCTTCGCCGACAGCTG
>JBKKBU010000385.1:0-4387 GCA_046713755.1 Mycobacteriales bacterium | reverse complement strand
GGCAGGCGCTTGGTGCTGGCCGTGCCCGGCTGCTTGGCAACGCTGCGCACCGGGCCGCTCTTCGTCCCGTTGGTGGTGTCCGCGGCGTGCCCGGTGTGGGCGCCCGAGGTCCCCGCGAGGGGGACGGCCACGGTCGCGGCGGCAGCGAGGGCAAGCAGGCGGGTCAGGCGCATGCAGACCTGTTCGCCGCCGACGCCCGAGTCCCTGCCGCCGGGCTGCGCTCAGCGCAGGGTGCGGTGCGCCTGGTCAACCAGGTCTGGGGCGGCGCCATCGAGCCAGGTGATGCGGGGATCGCGGCGGAACCAGCCGCGCTGCCGCTTCACGAACCGCCGGGTGGCGGCCTTGGTCGCCTCCCGGGCGGCGGCCTCGCTCAGCGTCCCGTCCAGCAGCGCCAGCACCTGCGCGTAGCCGAGCGCGCGTGACGCCGTGACGCCCGTCCGCAGGTCGGGCAGGAGCCCCTCGACCTCGGCCACCAGTCCCTGCTCCCACATCCGGTCGACCCGCAGGTCGGTGCGGTCCGCGAGGTCGGCGCGGTCAACCCCGACGTACGCCGTGTCGTAGTGCGCGCCGTAGCTCGTCATCTCCCCCGGCATCGCGCCGGTCAGCGCCACCACCTCCAGCGCCCGGACCACCCGCCGGCCGTTGGTCGGCTCCATGCGCGCCGCCGCAGCCGGGTCGAGCGCGACCAGCCGCGCGTGGAGCGCCGGCGCACCGACGTCCGCCAGCTCGGCCTCCAGCGCCGCCCGGACCGCCGGATCGGTCCCCGGGAACACCAGCGCGTCCAGCGCCGCCCGCAGGTAGAGCCCGCTGCCCCCCACCAGGACCGGGGTCACGCCCCGCTTCAGCAGGTCGTCGATCACCCCCGACACAACCCCTGGTACGCCGCCGCGGTGGCGGTGACCGACACCTCCCACACGTCGAGCAGGTGATGCGGGATCCCGCCGCGCTCCTCGGGTCGGAGCTTGGCCGTGCCCACATCCATCCCGCGGTAGAGCTGCATCGAGTCGGCGTTGACCACCTCGCCGCCGAGCGCCTCCGCGAGCGCCACCCCGAGGTCTGACTTGCCGGTTGCCGTCGGGCCGACGACCGCCACGACGCGCGGGAACGCGCAACGGTCGGTCACGCTTGTGACACTAAGGCGCGCCGATGTCCTGTTCATGACCCGTGTCCGCTAAGTTCCCGCTCGTGACTGAGCAGGGGCCGTTGGTCGTGCTCGACAAGGTCGACAAGCGCTTCGGGCAGTTGCAGGCCCTGAAGTCGGTCAGCCTGTCGGTGCAGCGCGGCGAGGTCGTCGTCGTGATCGGGCCGTCGGGCTCGGGCAAGTCGACGCTGTGCCGGTGCATCAACCGGCTCGAGGCGATCGACGGCGGCCGGGTGCTCGTCGACGGCGTCCCACTGCCGGCCGAGGGTCGTGAGCTGGCCCGGCTGCGGGCCGACATCGGCATGGTCTTCCAGTCCTTCAACCTGTTCGCGCACAAGTCCATCCTCGACAACGTCACGCTGGGGCCGATCAAGGTCCGCGGGCTGTCCAAGGCCGAAGCCGAGGACCGTGGGCGGGCCCTGCTGGACCGGGTCGGCATCGGTGACAAGGCCGACCGGATGCCCGCCCAGCTCTCCGGTGGCCAGCAGCAGCGGGCGGCGATCGCCCGGGCGCTGGCGATGCAGCCGAAGCTGATGCTCTTCGACGAGCCGACCTCCGCGCTGGACCCGGAGTTCGTCCGCGAGGTCCTCGACGTGATGAAGGACCTCGCCGCCGACGGCATGACGATGGTCGTGGTCACCCACGAGATGGGCTTCGCCCGACAGGCAGCCGACCGGGTCGTCTTCATGGACGCCGGCGAGATCGTCGAGGACGCCACCCCCGACGAGTTCTTCACCCACCCCAAGAGCGAGCGCGCCAGGGACTTCCTGTCCGCGATCCTGACCCACTGACCCGGGCACCTGCACACCCGACCCTGAAGGGGACCACCGCATGAAGACCACTCGACTCCGCCTCACCGCGGCTCTCGCCGCCCTGGCGCTGGCCGCCGTGGCCTGCGGCGACGACAAGAAGGACGACGCGGTCACCGGCGACAAGCCGACCTTCGCCGCCGGCACCACGATGAAGGCCATCCAGGACCGCGGGGTCCTGAAGGTCGGCACCAAGTTCGACCAGCCGCTCTACGGCGAGAAGCAGGTCAGCGGCGACATCACCGGCTTCGACGTCGAGATCGCCCGCATCATCGCCAAGGCGATCGGTGTGAAGGTGGAGTTCCAGGAGGCCGTCTCCAAGAACCGCGAGCCGTTCATCACCGCCGGCACCGTCGACCTGGTCGTCGCGACCTACACGATCAACGACAAGCGCAAGAAGATCGTGTCCTTCGCCGGGCCGTACTACCAGACCGGCCAGTCCATCCTGGTGAAGGCCGACAACACCACGATCACCAAGAAGGAGGACCTGGCTGGCAAGAAGGTCTGCTCCGTCGAGGGATCCACGCCGGCCGAGCGCATCAAGGAGCAGGTCCCGACCGCCAAGCTGACGCTGTTCGCGGCCTACGGCGAGTGCATCGAGGGCATCAAGAACGGCCAGCTCGACGCCGTCACGACCGACGAGGCGATCCTGCTCGGCCTGGTCAGCAAGAACGTCGGCGAGCTCAAGGTCGTCGGAGAGCAGTTCTCCGTCGAGCCCTACGGCATCGGTGTGAAGATCGACGACAAGGTGTTCCGCGACTTCATCAACGACACCATCGAGAAGGCCCAGAGCGACGGCAGCTACAAGGCGGCGTACGACGCCACCGTCGGCAAGGTCGCCCCGACCATGCCGGCACCGCCCGCCATCGTCCGCTACTGATCCACTGATCCCGCTCGGCTGAGACCCCCGTGAAGCTGTCCACGATCACCGACAACCTCGACATCTTTGTCGAGGGGATCTTCGGGACGTTGGCCATCACGGGGGTCTCGGCCGTCGGGGCGCTGATCCTCGGCACCCTGCTCGCCGCGATGCGAGTCAGCCCGGTGCCGAGCCTGCGCGCGGCCGGCCTGGTCTACGTCGAGACCTTCCGCAACTTCCCGCTGCCCGTCGTCGTCGTGCTGTTCGCCTTCGGGCTGCCCAAGGTCGTGCCGATCAAGGACTTCTTCGTCCTCCTGTGCCTCGGGGTGGCGCTCTACCACGCTGCTTTTGTCTGCGAGGCGCTCCGATCGGGCATCAACTCCGTGGCCGTCGGCCAGGGTGAGGCGGCCCGCGCGATCGGTCTGGGCTTCGGGCAGACGCTCACCCTCGTCGTGCTGCCCCAGGCCTTCCGCACCGTCATCCCGCCGCTGGGCAACGTCCTCATCGCCCTGACGAAGAACACCTCCATCGCCTACGCCGTCGACGTCACCGACATCACCAACGCGAGCGAGACCGTGACCACCGCGACCGTCGATCCGCTCGGCGCCCTGCTCGGCGCGGCGCTCTGCTACCTCGTCCTCACCCTGCCGACCGGGCTCTACCTCGGCCGGCTCGAGCGGCAGCAGGCGTTCGCGCGATGATCCGGCTCCTGACGTCGCCGGTGGCCGCCCGATGAGCACCGGCCTGCAGGCGTTCTCCGATCCGCTGGGTCCGACCGGTCGGTTGCGGACCCGCATCGCGTCCATCGTCGCTGTCGTGTTCCTGGTCGGCCTGGTCGTCGTGGCCATCAAGCGGCTCGACGCCCAGGGCCAGCTCGACAAGCAGGACTGGGAGCAGATCCTGTCCGCCGACGGCATGGAGCTGCTCCTGCGCGGCCTCGCGCAGACCCTCAAGGTCGCCGTCGTCGCGGTGTTCCTGTCCCTCACCATCGGCACCGTGATGGCGCTCGGCCGGCTGTCCCGTTTCACGGCCCTGCGGTGGCTGGCCGGCACCTACGTCGAGCTGTTCCGGGCGCTGCCGTCGCTGCTGCTCATCCTCATCATGTTCTTCGGGTTCGGCCTCCGGCAGTTCGAAGCCATCGTGGTCGGGCTGTCGCTCTACAACAGCGCCGTCATGGCCGAGATCGTCCGAGCCGGCATCCTGTCGCTCCCCCGCGGCCAGACCGAAGCGGCGCTCGCGATCGGCTTGCGCCCGCAGCAGGCCCAGCGCTACGTCATCCTCCCGCAGGCCGTCTCGCGGATGCTCCCGTCGATCGTCGCGCAGGGGGTCGTGGTCCTCAAGGACACCTCCTACGGCTTCGTGATCGGCTTCGAGGAGCTGCTTCGCAAGGGCCAGATCGCCGGCCAGGTCACCGGCGACCTGCTGCAGTGCCTGACCGTCGTCGCCGTCATGTACATCACGGTCTGCTTCTCGCTCTCCCAGGTCGCCCGCTGGCTCGAGGGCCGTCAGCGCCGCCGCTACGGCCGCGCCCCGGTGGTGCTGGCCGGTGCCACCGCCGCCCCCGCCGCCGCCTAGCCC
>JBKKBU010000384.1:0-7837 GCA_046713755.1 Mycobacteriales bacterium | reverse complement strand
GGGTGGGCCTGCGCGTGCAGGACCTGTTCGACGAGGGGATCTTGCGGCAGAAGGTCGAGGGCGCTCTCGACCTGAAGAACCAGATCCTGGTGAAGGTCTACAACCGCAAGGCGGTCACGGTCGATGCGGTCGTCGAGGACCTGCTCAGCCACGCCGACCGGCTCCGCCCGATGGTGCGAGACACCGGGCTGCTGCTCAACGAGGCGCTCGATCGCGGTGAGACCGTCCTGCTCGAAGGCGGGCAGGCGACCCTGCTCGACGTCGACCACGGCACTTACCCCTTCGTCACGTCGTCGTCCGCGACCGCTGGTGGGGCGTGCACCGGAAGCGGCATCGGGCCGCGCCGCGTCGACAAGGGCAGCGCGGTGGTGAAGGCCTACACGACGCGGGTCGGTGAGGGACCGTTCCCCACCGAGCTGCTCGACGCCTCCGGCGAGAAGCTGCGGGCCGACGGTGGGGAGTACGGCACGACGACCGGTCGGCCGCGTCGCTGCGGCTGGTACGACTCCGTCATCGCCCGCTATGCCGCCCGCGTCAACGGCGTCACCGACTTCGTCCTGACCAAGCTTGACGTCCTGAGCGGTTGGGACAAGATCCCGGTCTGCGTCGCCTACGAGGTCGACGGCAAGCGACTGGACGAGATGCCCATGACGCAGACCGAGTTCCACCACGCGAAGCCGGTCTACGAGGTCTTCGACGGCTGGGCCGAGGACATCACCGGGGCGCGGACCCTCGACGACCTGCCCAAGAACGCCCAGCTCTACGTCAAGGCGCTCGAGGAGATGTCCGGCGCGCCGTTCAGCTCGATCGGGGTCGGCCCGGATCGCGAGCAGACCCTCGAGCTCCGCCCGCTGCTCTAGCGGGTCGCGGCCGCCTCGGGTTGCTCCGGGATGTGGCGATCACGCCCGCTTGCGTCCCTTGTGTGATCGCCACTTCCTGGTGGGCGCTGGGTGCGGCGCCGTGAGCTGACCGCGCCAACGAGCCGGCGCAGGTCGGCGGCGGGGACGAAGGCGAGGTAGCTGGTGAGGATCGCGAGTGAGAACCAGCCGATCAGCAGGGTCGCCTCGATGCCGAGGTGGATGGCGGCACCGGCGACCATCACGGGATAGCGGGCCCGCGGCAGCCACAGGCCGACGATGAGCGAGCCCTCGACGAGCAGCGCCGAGTAGGTCAGGACCGCCGAGACCGCCAGCGACTGGGCCAGGGCCTCGGGCACGACGAAGCGCTGCAGGTCCTCGAGCTGCAGGGCGATGCCGACGGCCGTCCCGTCGCCCCACGAGCCGCCGCGCAGCTTGGCCGTCACCGAGAACAGGTAGATGGCCGACACCTGCAGCTGCAGAAGTCGCAGCGCCCATGGTGCCCGCAGTCGACTGCTACCACGCCGGCGGGCATCCAGTGACCAGACCTCACCGGCCGGCATCAGGGCGACGAGCAGTGCCAGCTCGCGGACCAGCAGGTCGCCGCTGTTGAGGATGAACGGGTCCCGTCGCTGCACCGCGAGCAGCAGCACCGCGACGACGACCGCGGCGACCCTGGTGCGCCAGCCGAGGACCAGCGCGACCGAGGCGACGACCAGCAACCCCAGGACGGCGTACGGCGGACCGAGCTCGACCACCCACGCGCCGCCGCTGACGGCGGGCAGCTCAGGTTGGAGGCCGTCGGCGGCGAGGAACGCGTCCACGTCGGGGAACAGCGAGAGGGTCCAGCCCAGCGACAGCAGTCCGACGGCGATCCGCAGCGCGGCCATCGGTGCGGCATCGACGGGGTCGAAGACCCAGCGGGACCAGGCCGCCCACCACCGCGTCATGGCAGCTCGAGCGTGTAGAAGTCATAAGAGCCGCGGGCTACTCGCGGTCCCTGGGTGCCCGGGACGAGTGCGTCACGGAAGGTCCTGACCAGCACCACCTTCTGGACGTCGGGGCCGTGCTGCCCCGCCACCCAGCGCGCGGTCGGCTCCCAGAGCCCGGCGTAGTCGTCCGCGCGAACCCGTTCGTCGAACTTCTGCCAGCGGTAGCTGCGGTAGGGCGCAAGCAGCACCCCTTCGGTAGGGGGAAACCACAACCGCTCGCGACCATCGATCGTGGTGACGCGGGCGTAGAAGCCGACCGAGAACGACCTCGGGTCCGGCGCGAACAGCGCCCAGTCCTGGTCCAGTCCGAGCGGCAGCATGACCCGGCCGACAACGGGGCGCACCTCGTCACGAGGACGGCCCGGCGGCAGGTTCCAGAGGGCGACGCAGCCGATCACGACGAGCATGCCGACGCTGAGCAGCAGCCGACCGGCAAGGCTCTGCTCGAACCGGACTCCCCACCCGCGCACCGGGTCAGTCTGCGCCATGTCGCCAGGTTGCGTGGGCAGCCAGGCAGTTCAGGGCGCCAGTCGGATCGTCCGCTCGTCCCCTTGCCTCGGTGTCGGCCTGGCCCACTGGCCGGGCGGTGCGCTGACCGAGCGGTCCCGACCACGCGCCTTCGCCAGGTAGCAGGCGCCGTCGGCACTGGCCATGAGGGCGACAGCATCGGGGCCGTGCTCGGGGTAGGAAGCGACGCCCAGGCTCACCGTCACCGGCAGCTGGCCGTCGGCAAGTGCCGCTCCCACAGCGCGGCGGAGCCGCTCGGCGAGCAGGTGGGCGTTGGCGGTGTCCAGCCCCGGCGCCACCACGGCGAACTCCTCGCCGCCGATGCGAAAGGCGACATCTCCCCGGCGGACTTCCTCGCGGAAGGCCTCCGCAGCCCGGCGCAGGACGGCGTCGCCGGCAGGGTGCCCGAGCTGGTCGTTCACGGCTTTGAAGTGGTCGAGGTCGCCGATGATCAGGGCCAGCGGTTGGTGGGTGCGGGCGGCCCGCTCGAGCTCGACCTCCAGCGCCTCCTCGAAGGCCCGCCGGTTGCGCAGGCCGGTGAGGGCGTCGGTCCGGGCGCTGTCGGCCAAGACGCCGACCAAGCGCTCGATCCGGACGCGCATCGCGGACACGCTGATTCCCACAGCGGCGACGGTGAGCGAGAGCAGCGCCCACTGGACCCACGGGAAGGGCGGGTCGCCGGTCAGCACCAGCGCCAGCGCGTAGGCCGGTGGCACCACGACGATCTGCGGGATGGCTCGCCGCAGCGGCAGGAAGTGGCAGGAGACGACGACGACCCAGAAGTAGAAGAGCCCGAAGGGCGTGCCGGCGTCGCGACTGGCGGCGGTCACGATGGTCGCCAGCAGGTAGCAGAGGTAGCCGCTCGCGTCGGGGGTCCAGTCCGGCAGGTGGTGCCGGCGCAGCCAGAGCGTGGCGGACATGGCGTAGCCCACGGCGCTCACGCCCCAGAGCAGTCCGCCCAGCCCGGCTGCGGGCGGCGCGAACAGGATGCTCACCGTGAACGTCGACGTGCCCGTCACCCAGATCACCAGTAGCACCCGTGCCACCAGCGCCCGGTCTTCGATCACAGCGCATGCTGGCAGATCCGGCGAAGGTCGTGGGAGCCCGAACGGGCTAATGTCGCAGCCCGTGAGAGTCCTGGTGATCGGCTCCGGTGCGCGCGAGCACGCGCTGTCCCTCGCGCTGGCGCGCGACCCGGTGGTGAGCGCCCTCGCGTGTGCGCCGGGCAATGCCGGTACGACGACGGTCGCCGAGGCGTTGTCGGTCGATCCGATCGACCCCGCCGCGGTCGCCGCGCTGGCCCTTTCCTGGCGGGCCGACCTTGTCGTGGTGGGTCCCGAGGCGCCGCTCGTCGCGGGCGTCGCGGACGCGGTCCGGGCCGCCGGCATCGCGGCTTTCGGCCCGAGCGCTGCGGCCGCCCAGCTCGAGGGCAGCAAGAGCTTCGCCAAGGACGTGATGGTGGCGGCGGGCGTCCCCACGGCGTCGTCCTACACCTTCACCTCGGCGGCGGACTGCGTCGCCCACCTGGCGAGCGCGGCGTCGCCGTACGTCGTGAAGGCGGATGGCCTGGCCGCCGGCAAGGGCGTGCACGTGGGGACAGATCTTGCTGTGGCGCAGGACTTCGCGCGTGACGTGCTGGCCGAGCCCGGGTCGAAGGCGGTCGTCGAGGGCTACCTCGACGGCCCGGAGGTGTCGTTGTTGGCAGTGACCGACGGGACGACCGTGGTGCCACTGCTGCCGGCGCAGGACCACAAGCGGGTGTTTGACGGTGACGAGGGCCCCAACACCGGTGGCATGGGCGCCTACGCGCCGTTGCCGTGGCTGCCGGCCGGCACCGTCGATCGGGTCCAGCGGGAGGTGCTGCAGCCGGTCGTCGACGAGATGCGTCGGCGCGGCACGCCGTTCTCAGGGGTGCTCTACGCGGGACTTGCCATGACCGCGGCCGGGCCCTCGGTCATCGAGTTCAACTGCCGCTTCGGTGACCCGGAGACCCAGGTCGTGCTTCCACTTTTGGACACCCCGCTGTCGGCGCTGTTGCACGCCTCAGCCACCGGCACGCTGGCCGAGCTCGGCGAGCTGGCGTGGCGGGACGGTGCTGCCGTGACCGTGGTCGTCGCGGCCGAGGGCTACCCGGCGGCGCCGGCCTCGGGCGACGTCGTGACCGTCGGCGAGCTGCCAGCCGGCGTCGAGGTGCTGCATGCCGGGACGGCCACCCTGGACGGCGCCGTGGTCAGCTCGGGTGGGCGCGTGCTGTCCGTCACAGCGGTCGCCGACTCGCTCGCCGCCGCGCGCGACCTGGCGTACGACGGGGTGGCGCGGGTGTCCCTGCGGGGGTCGCACTTCCGGTCGGACATCGCCCTGCGAGCGGTCGAGGGCGGCATTCGCATCCCGCACGCGTAGTGGGAGGATCGACCCGCATCCCCGGCGTACTCAAGGAGATCTCGTGATCGAGCGCTACACCCTGCCCGAGATGGGGCGGGTCTGGAGCGAGGCCCACAAGTACGAGCTGTGGTGCCAGGTCGAGACGCTGGTCCTCGAGGTGCACGCCGAGGCCGGGACGGTGCCCGCGGACTGCGTCGAGCCGGTGCGGCAGGCCAAGCCGCCGACACCCGAGGCCGTCGCGGAGATCGAGGCCGTCACCCAGCACGACGTCATCGCCTTCCTGTCGGCCTGGGCGGACAACACGACGCCGCGCGAGGCGGCCGCCTACGTCCACTTCGGGATGACGTCATCGGACCTGCTCGACACGGCGCTCGCGCTGCAGCTGGTCGAGGCGAGCGACCTCCTGCTGCACAAGCTCGACGTGCTCGTCGGTGCGCTGCGCGACCTCGGCCTGACCCACAAGGACTCGGTGCGGGTCGGCAGGACCCACGGCATCCACGCCGAGCCGACGACCTGGGGGCACCGGGTCGCCGACATTGCCTTTGCGATGGCGCGGTCCCGGGACCGGCTGCGGCGGGCGCGCGAGGCCGTTGCGGTCGCCAAGATCTCCGGCGCGGTCGGGACCTATTCCAACATCGATGCGTCCGTGGAGACCGCGGTGGCGGCCCGGTTGGGGCTGACGCCGGCGCCCGCCGCGACGCAGGTCGTCATCCGGGACGGCATCTCCGAGTGGGTGTCGGCCCTCGCCATCATCGCGACGGTCTGCGAGGCGTTTGCGCTCGAGGTGCGACACGGCCAGCGCACCGAGGTCCGCGAGCTGTGGGAGCCGTTCGGCAAGGGGCAGAAGGGGTCGAGCGCCATGCCCCACAAGAAGAACCCCATCGCCTCCGAGCGGATCGCTGGGATGGCGCGCATCGTCCGGGCAGCGGTCGTCCCGGTGATGGAGGGGATCCCGCTGTGGCACGAGCGCGACATCTCGCACTCGTCCACTGAGCGGATCGCGCTGCCGGACGCCGCCATCGGCACCGACTACCTGTTGCACCTCACCACTCGCCTCGTGACGGGCTTGGTCGTCGACACCGACCGGATGCGGGTCAACCTGGAGTCCTCCGGCGGCCTGATCTACACCTCAACGGTGCTGCTGGAGCTGGTCGAGGCCGGCCTGTCCCGCGAGGACGCCTACTCCTTCGTCCAGGCCGCAGCCATGAAGACCTGGGAGACCGGTGAGCCCTTCCGCGTCACGCTCTCTGCTGCCGCTGCCGCGGCCGGCAAGGAGCTCGACGAGGCGCGGTTGGACGAGGTCTGCCGCCCGGAGCGCTACCTCGAGCGGCTCGCCCCTGTCTTCGACCGGCTCGCTGCGCTCGCGTAGTCCTACTCAGGCCGATTCGCCCCCCTGGGTGTCACCCTGGCGGCATGACCTCGGACCCGGAGTACTTCGCGACGGCGCCCGCTGCCCTGCCCGTTGCCCCACCGGCCTTGTTGCAGCCGGAGCTCGTGCGGTCCCGGCGGTTCCCCTGGCGGATGACGTGGCTGGTGATCGGATCGGTCAGCGGCGTCGCCGGTCTGGTGGTGCTCGCAGCGCTTCCCGTGCTGGCGATCGTGGCGATCGGCAGGTTCCTCGACGGCCTGCCGTTCTGAGCGCTGGCACACTCTCGGCGTGACGATCCCACTGCCCTTGGTGCACTCCGGCAAGGTCCGCGACCTTTATGCGGTCGGGGATGACCAGCTGCTGCTGGTCGCGTCGGACCGGTTATCGGCGTACGACGTCATTTTGCCGACGACGATCCCGGACAAGGGAGCGGTCCTCACCGGGCTGTCGCTGTGGTGGTTCGAGCAGCTCGCGGACGTCGTGCCGCACCACGTGATCACCGCTGACGTCGTGAGCGCGGTCCCGGAGCTAGCGCCCGTTGCCGATGAGGTCCGCGGCCGGTCGGTGCTCGTCCGGCGCCTTGAGATGGTGGCCGTCGAGTGCGTCGCCAGGGGCTACCTCACCGGTGGCGGCCTGACGGACTACCAGCAGACCGGCTTCGTCAGTGGCATCGAGCTCCCGCCCGGTCTGGTCGACGGCTCGCGGCTTCCCACACCTATTTTTACGCCGACCACGAAGGCGCCCGTCGGACAGCACGACCTGCCGATCAGCTACGACGCCGTGGTCGCCCAGGTCGGCGCCCCGCTGGCCGCCGAGCTGCGCGACGTGACCCTGCGGGTCTACGCGCGCGGCCTGGAGCTGGCCGAGAAGGCGGGCATCATCCTGGCTGACACCAAGGTGGAGCTGGGGCTGCTGGGCGACGACCTGGTGCTCGGCGACGAGGTCCTCACCCCCGACTCCTCGCGCTTCTGGCCGGCCGCGACGTGGCAACCCGGCGGGCCGCAGGCGTCGTACGACAAGCAGTACGTGCGCGACTGGCTCTCCGCCTCCGGGTGGGACAAGACGGCACCGGGGCCGGAGCTCCCGGAGGAGGTCGTCGCGCAGACCCGCGCGAAGTACGTCGAGGCCTACGAGCTGCTCACCGGCAGCAGCTTCGACGACTATCTGCGGAGTGCTTGACACTCAACTTCTGATACATCAGTCTTCGAGTGTGAAACCACTTCCTGCCGCCTCCCTGCACCTCGTCCTGGCGCTGCTCGATGGCGAGAGCCACGGCTACGCCCTGCTCAAGCGCGTCGAGGAGATCAGCGACGGGGCCGTGAAGATGGGCCCAGGCACGCTCTACGGCACCCTCAACCGGCTGCTCGCAGATGGCCTCATCGTCGAGACCACGACGAGCTCCGATGACGATCGGCGGCGCTCTTACCGCCTCACCGAGACCGGCGAACAGGTCGCCCGCACCGAGCTCGCTCGGCTCCGCCACCTGGTCGCCAGGCTCGACGTCCGGCGCGGCCCGGCGACCGCGTGAGCGGCGCGTTGGGGGCCTACCGGGCCTCGACCGCGCTCTACCCGCGGGCGTTCCGGGCGGATTACCGCGAGGACATGGTCGCCCTCGCCGCGAAGCAGCTGGCCGAGGGCCGCCATCCGCTCGTGGCCTTGCGGCTGGTCCGCGACCTGCTCATCAGCATCCCTTCACAACACCTGGAGCACCTCATGAACCGTCCCGCGCC
>JBKKBU010000383.1:0-3886 GCA_046713755.1 Mycobacteriales bacterium | reverse complement strand
CTGGATCCCGTGCCGAGCAGTCGCACGCCCCGGGCTCCGGAGAGGAGCGCCCTGGCGTCGCCGAGTGCCAGCGCGTTGAGTCCGAGGACCCGCGCAAGCGCAGCCGGCTGGTCGGCCAGGTCCAGCGCGAACCCGGAGCCGAGCGTCAGTCCTTCTTGCACTTGTCCTCGCGGGGATTGGCTGGCGGGTTCGGCTTCGGGCTGTAGCCAGGCGGGCAGCCGTCCCCCGGCGGGGGCGGCGGGGCGGGGTTGGCGACGTACATGGCCGCGGTCATCGCAAGGACGTTCAGCTGGTTGCGGCAGTACGTCGTCTCGGCTCCCAGGAAGGGCTCACAGGCAGCGAGCCGCGGTGCGCGGGTCTCCTCGGCGACCAGTTGCGCCCAGACCCAGCCCGGCTCGGTGAGGGTGAAGTTGACCGAGCCACCTGGGGCCAGCGCTGCACCGTCGACGATGGTTTTCCCGTTGGCGCGGATGTGGACGCGACCGGCACCCGGGGAGCCGCTGGCGCGGACTCGCAGGGGAGTGCCTGGCGGGACGGTGTCGCCGATCATGGCCTCGAAGACCCCGTCGCGGTCGGCGTCGCCCTCCAGCTTCAGCAAGGTGGCTCCGGAGACCGGCGTCTGGAACGAGATGGAAGTACGGCCGGCCTTGATGCCGTCGAGGACGCCCTGCGAGCTGCGCTCGTCGGAGAACACCCACGTCGTGGGATTGCCGATGCCCTGCGCGGCGACGGTGGCCTTCCAGTGCGAGTCGCTGCCACCGGTCGGAGCGACCTTCCAGCCCTTGCTCAGCATGCACTCCCAGTAGGTGATGGCGTCGTCATTGGTCTGAGACGCGGGTGCCGGTGGCTGGAGGAAGTGTCCGACGTTCCAGACCTCGACCGTGTCGACCTGCACCTCGAAGCCGTAGCTCCAGTGCTGCCCAGAGGTATCGGTGCAGCTCGTCGGCCGGTCGGCGCTGGCGGAGGGGTGGTTGGCCTGCAGCAGCCCGCCCTCGGCTCGCAACTGCTGGGCCATGGCGTTGATGTCGGCGGCGCTGGCGGTCCCCGGGTCGAACAGGTGGGTGGCCCCGAGCATCTGGGCATGCCCTCTGATGGAGTTCTCGTAACCGGGCACACCGACGACGCCGGACGTCCCGAAGCCCGGGTCGTGGACCGACACCGAGCCGTCCTCCTCGGGATTGCTGTTGGAGCTGTGGTCGGTGATGGCGAGGTAGTCCAAGCCCTTCACCGCGGCTTCGGCGAAGCGCTCCGCCACTGTGCTGCCGTGGGTGTAGAAGTCCTTGGCGTCGGTGTTGCTGTCGCCCAGACCGAGGTCGTCGAGCGTGTCGGCCGGCAGCGCCTGCCCCACCGGTCCGAGGACTGCGTCGAGGGGGCTGTTGGTGGGCTCCTGGAAGTACGAGCCCTTCTGACCCCGCGGGCAGTAGGTGTCGTGGCTGTAGCAGGTGTGGACGTGCAGGTCGCCGGCCAGCCACTCTCCTACGGCCGCCGGTCGGGACTGCTGGACCCAGACCGGAGAGCTGTAGCCGACGACGGCAGCGCCGTCCTTCACGCGCAGGAAGTAGTAGCGGTCGGCGGTGGCGGCGGGGATCGTGACGTTGAGGTTGTCGGTAGCGGTGGCCACGACCCGACCGCCGCTCGTCACGACCTCCAGCGACAGGCCGCTGCGGCCGGCGGTCACGGCCGAAGCCGCAATCGCGAGAGGGGCTCCGGGAGCGCGGCTCAACCGCGAGCCCATGACCGCGCCGTCGACGGTGAACCCGAGCTGCGTAGCCGCGGTGCGGACGGCGTAGAAGCGCCTGGCCTGCATGGCCGACCGCAGCGCGGCCGCTGAGCGGTCGGTGGACAGGATCACGGTCTTGGCCCAGGACGGGCCACCCCAGTCGTCGGTGGCGCTGTGCCCGAGGTCTTCGGCGCCGATCGCTCCGACGTGCCACCCCTTGTCGAGGGCGCGCACGTAGTAGCCGGCGCCCGGCCCGCGGGAGCCAAACTCCTCGTCGTCGTTGTAGACCTCGAGGCCGACCATCTGCCGGTCGGCGGCCGGCTCGTAGGCGAAGTCGTTCCACGCCCGCTGTGGGTCGCTGTCGCCGACGCCCTGCAGCTTCTTGGCGCCGGGGTGGTTGAACGTGGCCAGCCCGTCCGCACCGCCGCCGACCTCGGAGCGCGTGGTGAGCCAGCGGTAGAAGGTCGCCATGTCGGCGTAGCCGCCATCGGCCTTGGCGCCGGTGAACCGCTTGGAGAAGTAGACGTCGATGTGGTCGAAGCGGTCGCTGGTCCACTCGAAGCCACGGATGCCGGTGAAGGTGTCAGTCGTGGCGGCGTCGGCGTAGGTCTGCATCGCGTCCCACTTGCGGAGCGCCTTCGCTGGGTCAGGGTCGCCGCCCGGGCACGTCACGACCGCCGCACCCAGGCATCCCTCGTTGACGGTGAAGGGCACGTCGAGGGTGTCGCTGTGCTCGCCACTCATGAGGAAGTCGTTGCCGAAGCCCTTGGCCGAGGAGTAGTAGGTCTCCGGCGTCGACCCGGGGTAGCCGTCCGAGTAGCCGCTGTGCTCGTGCAACGGACCGGTGAGCGCCTGGTAGCCGGCGGGCACCAGCGGCGCCCCCACCGGAGCCGGCGCCGGCGCCGGAGCCGGGGCTGGGGCCGGGGACGACAGGGCTGGCAGTGGGGTCACCGCGAGCAGCAGACAGCCGGCGAGCAGAGCAGGTCGTAGCCGAATCACAAGGTTCTCCTAGTTGTGCGCGAGCACGTCGTCGGCCCAGCGGTTGATCTCTGCGGTGGCGATGTCGGCGACCTGGGCGGCGGATAGCCCGGCCACCCGGTCGATCTCCTGGAAGGTCGCCCCCGGGACCAGGGTGGCGATCTGGCGGGCGACGGCGATCGGATGGATCACCGGGTCGCCGTCCCAGCCGAGGACGTGGGTCGGGACGCGGAAGCCCGGCAGCGCTGCCGGATCTGCCGCGCGCTGGTCGGGGATGTGGCGCATGGCGACCCGCAGTGAGGCCAGGTCGTGGGTCCGCATGGCCGCGACCAGGTGCGGATCGGCCCGTGGGTCGTCCGGGTGGAAGCCGGTGCACAGCTCGATCAGGCCGTCCATGCCGCGCCGCGACCCGCGCCACACCGACAGCCGCAGCAGTGCGAACTGCAGGGTCGGCGGGCGCCGCAGGGCGTTGCCGCCGGGAGCGATGAGCATCAGCCCCCGGGCCCGCCCTGGCCGCTCGGCTTCGTGGCGAAGGATCGTGTTGGCGCCGTGACTGCCACCGACCAGCAGCGGGCGGGCGAAGCCCACCGCATCGAGCACGGCGGTCAGGTCGTCGGCGATTCGGCCGTAGCCGTAGCGCTGCTTGTCGAGCAGCGGCGTCGACCGGCCGTGGCCGCGGGTGGAGTAGTGCAGGACGCGGAAGCGCTCGGCCAGCCGGTCAACGACGGGGCGGCCGTCGTCAAGGCTGCCGGACAGGCCGTGCAGCCAGACCAGCTCGGGGCCGTCCCCGACCACCTCGACCTCGACCTCGACGTCGGGCTCGACCGCGACCCTCGTGTGGACCGTCATGCGGACCTGGTCGTGGCCGAGTCGCGCAGCTGCTGGTACGCCGATGCCAGCCCCCACGCCGTCGCTGACTTGACCTCCGCCGGAGCCGCGGACGGCTCAACGACCCGATCGGGGAGGGCAGCGGCGACGGCCGCGACCAGTGCTGGGTGGCGACGCGCGAGTCCACCGGCGAGCACGACCAGCAGCGGGGTCGCCAGTGGTTCGTCCCGCACGGCGCTCGCGATGGCGGCCGCGACCGCTGGCACCCGGTCCCGTGGCAACGGGTCGGGGAGCGCCCAGCCAGCAGCCACCGTCTCCAGGCAACCGGTGAGGCCACAGGGGCACGGGTCATCACCGAAG
>JBKKBU010000382.1:0-11084 GCA_046713755.1 Mycobacteriales bacterium | reverse complement strand
CGCCGACACCCGCCCAGGAGGGTGCCTGGGACGCGATCAGCTCCGGTCGGAGCACCCTGGTCGTCGCCCCGACCGGCAGCGGCAAGACCCTGTCGGCGTTCCTGTGGTCGCTCGACCGGCTGGCCTCGACACCCGTGCCCGAGGAGCCGCGGCACCGGTGCCGGGTCCTCTACGTCAGCCCGCTCAAGGCGCTCGCCGTCGACGTCGAGCGCAACCTGCGCGCCCCCCTGATCGGCATCCGGCAGGCGGCCCAGCGGCTCGACCTGCCGGTGCCCGACATCCGCGTCGGCACCCGCTCCGGCGACACGCCGCCCGAGGAGCGCCGGGCGTTCGCCAAGACGCCGCCGGACGTGTTCATCACGACACCCGAGTCGCTGTTCCTGGTGCTCACCTCGGCGGCCCGGGAGTCGCTGCGCGGCGTCGAGACCGTCATCATCGACGAGGTCCACGCCGTCTCCGGCACCAAGCGCGGGGCCCACCTGGCGATCAGCCTCGAGCGCCTCGACGCCCTGCTCGACCAGCCCGCGCAGCGGATCGGGCTGTCCGCGACAGTCCGTCCCGTCGACGAGGTCGCGCGCTTCCTCGGCGGCGGCCGCGACGTCACCGTCGTGCAGCCGCCCTCCACCAAGGTGATCGAGATCGAGGTCGTCGTCCCGGTCGAGGACATGTCAGCGCTGGGCGAGTCGACCGGCAACGGCACCGAGCAGCGCGCTTCCATCTGGCCGGCCGTCGAGGAGCGCATCGTCGACCTCGTCGCGGCCCACCGCGCCACCATCGTGTTCTGCAACAGCCGTCGCACAGCGGAGCGCCTCACCAGCCGCCTCAACGAGATCGCCACCGAGCGGGTGCTCGGTCCGGTCGCGGAGCCGGTCGACCTCGACGCCCTCGACCAACCGCCCGAGCGACCGACCGGCTCGAGCGGGGTCAAGCCACCCGGCGCGTCCGCGAGCGGGGTCCCATCCTTCGACGCGTCGTTCCAGCGCGGGCCGGCGCAGCACCCCGGCCAGGGTGGCACCGGCACCGGGACCGCGTGGGGCAACGGCACCCCGTCCGACGGCCCGGTCGTCATCGCCCGGGCCCACCACGGCAGCGTCAGCCGGGAGCAGCGCGTCGAGATCGAGGAGGCACTGAAGTCCGGTCGCCTGCCGTGCGTCGTCGCGACCAGCAGCCTCGAGCTCGGCATCGACATGGGTGCCGTCGACCTGGTGGTCCAGGTCGAGTCACCGCCATCCGTGGCGAGCGGCTTGCAGCGGGTAGGCCGCGCCGGGCACCAGGTCGGCGCCGTCAGCAAGGGCATCGTCCTGCCCAAGTACCGCGGCGACCTCGTCCAGTGCGCCGTCGTCGCCGAGCGGATGGTGGCCGGCGGCATCGAGTCGACGACCTACCCACGCAACCCGCTCGACGTGCTCGCCCAGCAGATCGTCGCGATGTGCGCGATGGAGCCCTGGGACGTCGAGGACCTGATCGCCCTCGTCCGCCGGACCGCGCCGTTCGCCGGGCTCCCCCAGTCGGCCTTCGAGGCCACCCTCGACATGCTGTCCGGCCGCTACCCGTCCGACGACTTCGCCGAGCTCCGCCCCCGCATCACCTGGGACCGCGTCAGCGGCGTCCTCACCGGACGGCCCGGCGCGCAGCGGCTTGCCGTCACATCCGGCGGCACCATCCCCGACCGTGGCCTGTTCGGGGTCTTCCTGATCGGCACAACGACAATGTCCGCCTCCGGCGGAACGAAATCCAGGGTCGGCGAGCTCGACGAGGAGATGGTCTACGAGTCGCGCGTCGGCGACGTCTTCCTGCTCGGGAGCAGTGCCTGGCGGATCGAGGACATCAGCCACGACCAGGTGCTCGTCACTCCCGCCCCCGGGCAGCCCGGCCGGATGCCCTACTGGCACGGCGATGCGCCGAGCCGACCTCTCGAGCTGGGCCGAGCCCTCGGCGCCTTCCTCCGTGAGATCAGCGCCCTGACTTCCGAAGAGGCGACGACCCGGCTCACCGCCATCGGCCTCGATGCCAGTGCGTCGGCCAACCTGCTTGCCTACCTCGCCGAGCAGCGCGAGGCGACCGGTGTCCTACCCGACGACCGCACGATCCTCGTCGAGCGCTTTCGCGACGAGCTCGGCGACTGGCGACTCGCGATCCACTCGCCGTTCGGCAACCAGGTCAACCAGCCCTGGGCTCTCGCCCTCACCGCGCGGCTGCGGGAGACCTACGGCGTCGACGTCCAGTCGATGCACTCCGACGACGGCATCGTGCTGCGTCTACCCGAGACCGAGGAGGCCCCCTCGGGTGCGCTCGCGGTCTTCGAGCCCGATGAGGTCGAGCCGGCGGTGCAGGCCGAGGTCGGCGGGAGCGCGCTGTTCGCCAGCCGGTTCAGGGAGTGTGCCTCCCGAGCCTTGCTGCTGCCGCGCCGCAACCCCACCCGCCGCACCCCGCTGTGGCAGCAGCGCCAGCGCGCCGCGCAGCTGCTCTCGGTCGCGAGCCAGTACCCCAGCTTCCCCGTCGTCCTCGAGACGATGCGCGAGGTCCTACAGGACGTCTTCGACGTGCCTGGCCTGGTCGAGCTGATGCGTGATGTCGAAGCCCGCCGGGTCCGACTGGTCGAGGTCGAGACGCAACAACCCAGCCCGTTCGCCCGGAGCCTGCTGTTCGGCTACATCGGCGCCTTCATGTACGAAGGTGACGCCCCCCTCGCCGAGCGCCGAGCGCAGGCCCTGTCTCTCGACAGCGCCCTGCTCGCCGAGCTGCTCGGGCAGGCCGAGCTGCGCGAGCTCATCGACGCCGATGCGCTCGCCGAGGTCGAACAAGAAGTGCAGCTGCTCACCGAAGAGCGCCGAGCCAAGGACGTCGAGGGCGTCGCTGACCTCCTGCGCCGCCTGGGTGACCTCACGACCGACGAAGCCGTACGCCGAGGAGCCACGCCCGTCTGGCTGGCGGAGCTCGAGGACAGCAGGCGCGCCATCCGGGTCCGCATCGCGGGCGAGGAGCGCTGGGCGACCATCGAGGACGCCGGTCGACTGCAGGACGCCCTCGGCGTCGCGCTGCCGGTCGGCATCCCCGAGGCCTTCCTCGAGCTGGTCCGCGACCCGGTCGGCGACCTGATCTCGCGCTTCGCCCGCACCCACGGCCCGTTCCACCCCGCGGACGCGGCCGGCCGCTTCGGGCTCGGCGTCGCCGTCGTCGACCAGGCCCTGGCCAGGCTCGCCGCAACAGGGCGGGTCGTGCACGGCGAGTTCCGCCCCGGCGGCAGCGGCCTGGAGTGGTGCGACGCCGAAGTCCTGCGGATGCTCCGGCGAAGGTCGCTCGCCAAGCTCCGCAAGGAGGTCGAGCCGGTCCCGCCCGAGGCCCTGGCGCGGTTCCTCCCGCAGTGGCAGGGCATCGGCGGCTCGAGCGGCCGGGGCGTCGACGGCTTGCTGCGGGCGATCGAGCAGCTGCAGGGTGCCGCCATCCCGGCCTCCGCCCTCGAGACCCTCGTCCTGCCTAGCCGCGTCGCTGGCTACACCCCCGCCCTCCTCGACGAGATCACCACCTCGGGTGAGGTCCTCTGGGCCGGCCAGGGCTCGCTCCCCGGCTCGGACGGTTGGGTCAGCCTGCAGCTCGCCGACACCGCCGACCTGGTGCTGCCACCCGTCGCCGACCTCAGCAGCACCCCACTTCACGACGCGGTGCTCGACGCACTCACCGGCGACACCGCCCTGTTCTTCCGCTCTCTGTCCGACCGCGTCGAGTCCACTGACGACGCCGCCCTCCAGCAAGCCGTGTGGGACCTGGTCTGGGCAGGTGCCCTCACCAACGACACCATCGGCCCGCTGCGCGCACTGCTCGCCGGCGGCCGCCCGACCCACCAGGCCAAGCGGGGCCCGGTCCGGCAACGCGGTCGATACGGCCGACCCGCCATGCCGACCCGCACCGGCCCCCCTTCGATGGCAGGTCGATGGTCACGACTGCCGGCCCGGGACACCGACGCCCCCCGGCGTACGCATGCCTTGGCCGAGGCGCTGCTGGACCGGCACGGCGTGGTGACCAGGGGCGCGGTCGTGGCCGAGCGCTCGCCCGGTGGCTTCTCGGCGGTCTACACGGTGCTCAAGGCCTTCGAGGAGGCCGGTCGGGTGCGCCGCGGCTACTTCGTCGAAGGGCTCGGGGCGGCGCAGTTCGCCGCCCCCGGAGCGGTCGACCGGATGCGCGCGATCGCCGCCAGCAAGCCGACCGACGAGCCGCTCTGGACCACGCCGGTCCCCGGCGGCTGGGAGGCCAACCCGGCGTACCAGAGCCAGCGCAAGCGCCGCGACGAGGCGCGTGCCGTCGTGCTCGCCGCCACCGACCCAGCCAACCCCTACGGCGGCGCGCTGCCCTGGCCCGCCCCGGAAGGCGGCCACAAACCGGCCCGCAAGGCAGGCGCTCTTATCGTGCTGGTCGACGGTGCCCTCGTCCTCTACGTCGAGCGTGGCGGCAAGACCTTGTTGTCGTTCCGCGACGAGGACGCCGTCATCGCGCCGGCCGTCGACGCGCTGGCGCTGGCCGTCCGTGACGGTGCCCTCGGCCGGCTGACCGTCACCAAGGCCGATGGCGAGCCGGCGCTGACGTCTCCCCTCGGCGTCGCTCTCGAAGCAGCGGGCTTCCGCCCCACCCCGCGCGGGTTGCGGCTGCGCGGGTGAACTCTGTCCTCAGAGTTGTCCTGCAATGTCACGAGATGGCGCGAGTGCGATCGTCCGAACGGAGTAGCGGTGGCCGTCGGGTGGCGCAGCGGTGACGTACGTTGCGACGACCGGGCGACCCCCGTCGCTCGGAACGGTGGAAGGGACCCCGTGCACACACGCACCGCTCGACGCCTCGCTCTCACCCTCCTCGCAGCCGCCGGCTCGGGCGCCCTGCTGAGCGCCGGCCCCGCCGCGCTCGTGGCCTCCGTCCCAGGGCCATCACTGCCGGCTCAGCCCGCCTCCCGTCTGGCACCGGTCCAGGGATTCCCCGGGATCGACGCGATGGAGGCGCAGACCGCCGCGGAGCAGCTGGCGCAGCCGCGCGGCCTCGTGCCGCCCGGTGCCTACCGCGACGCGTTCGCCGCGATGAAGGACCTGCCACGCACCAGCGGCGCGTGGAACGAGGTCACCGACGTCGCCTACGACTCCGACGACCTGCGCTACCGCGACCCCAACGGCAACTCGACGGGCGGGCACGGGATCGTGTCCGGTCGCATCGTCGCGCTCGCCACCGGCAGCTCCGGTGCTATCTACGCCGGCGCTGCCAATGGCGGCGTCTTCCGGTCCGCGACCGCCGCCGGGACCACGTGGGTGCCGATCAGTGATGACCTGCCCACCCTGTCGGTGGGCGACCTCGCCGTGAAGCCGGGCACCGACGAGCTGTGGCTCGCCACTGGCGAAGCCAACACCGGCGGCACGTCCTATGCAGGCGACGGGGTCTACCGCCGCGTCGGCTCGGACTGGGTGCACGTCGGCGGCGAGGCGCTGTCCGGCACGATCATCAACAAGCTGCACTTCGACGGCACCGGGCAGGTCTACGCCGCGACGAGTCGCGGCCTCTGGCGCACCAGCGCCGCCGGCACCGCCGCCTGGGAGCGGGTGCTCGTCCTCAACCAGACGGCCCTCGGCCTCGACAACGACACCAACGCCGTCTACGCCAACATCGTCAACGACGTGATCACGCGACCCGGCAAGCCGGGCGTGCTCGTGGCGGCTGGCTGGCGCAGCAGCACCAACCACGCCTACTACGGCAACGGCTTCTACTACAGCGCGACCGGGGCTCCCGGCTCCTTCACGCGGATCAACCCGAGCGGCGCGATCAACCCCAAGGAGATCGGCAACACGACGTTCGCCTACAGCGCCGACGGGTCTCGCCTCTACGCCGTGATCCAGTCGACGACGGCGATGGTCGCTGCCGGCAACCGGGCGGCAAGCACCGTCCTGGCGGGTGTCTTCGTCAGCCGCAACGGCTCGCTCCAGGGCCCGTGGAGCCGGATCGCGGACTCCACCAACCTCGCCAGTCGCGGCTCGGCGCTCAAGCAGAGCATCGGCGGCAAGGGCTACGGCCCGGGCGTGCAGGCTTGGTACAACCAGTTCCTCGCCGTCGACCCGACCGACCCGAACCACGTCTACCTGGGGCTCGAGGAGGTCTACGAGACGCGCGACGGCGGCGGCAGCTGGACGGCCGCCGGCCCGTACTGGAACTTCTACTTCCCTTGCTGGAGCGCCGACCCGGCCCGCAACACCTGCCCCGGCACGACCCATCCGGACCAGCACGACGTGCTGTTCGCGGGCGACACGCTGCTGGTGGCCAACGACGGCGGCGTCTACAGCCGGCCGAGCGCGAGCGAGGCGATCAACGCCAACGGCAACGCCACCGACTGGAAGAGCCTCAACACCACCCTGCGGTCGCTCCAGTACTACGCAGCGGCGGTGGGCACCGACCCGCGGTACGGCGGCGTGGTGCTGTCCGGTGGCCTCCAGGACAACGGCGGGTCGATCCTGCGCGGTGTCCGACCCAACGGGTCGACCACCGACCCCGGCGACGCAGCGGCGTACCCGGCACACGCCTCCTTCCCGGGGAGCACCCCGCAGACCACGGGCGTCATGGGGTCGAACTTCGGCGGTGACGGCGGCGACGTGATCGTCAACCCGGACAACGGCTGCCAGATCGTGCAGGAGTACGTCTTCCTGTCGATGAGCAAGACCGAGAACTGCGGCGAGTCCGAGGGGACGACGCCCGCCACGGTGCCGATCGCGCCGCTCGACGCTGCGCCCCGCTTCATCGCTCCCATGGAGGCGGACAGCACCAACCCCCGCCACTGGGTGGCGGCCGGCAACACGGTGTGGACCTACGCCAACGGCTTCGACATCACCAGCGGCCGCGACTGGGTCAAGGCCTTCGACCTCGGCCTCGCCGCCGACGGCCGCTACAACTCCACGACGGCGCTCGCCAGCGCGAACGACGTCATCTACGCGGGCTACTGCAGCCAGTGCAACAACAAGGGCTTCACCCGCGGCCTCGCCCGCGTCGAGAAAGACGTCGACGGCAGCTGGGTCGGCACCAAGGTGGCTGCCACCGGTCTGCCGAACCGCTTCCTGTCCGGGGTGTGGGTCGACCCGGCCAACGGCCAGCACGTCGTAGTCGCCGTCAACGGCTTCAACCGGCGCTTCAGCGCGGGCCCGGAGGGGCTCGGTCACCTCTTCGAGTCGACCAACGGCGGGGCCAGCTTCACCAGGGTCGACGGCAACCTGCCGGACGTACCTGCCGACGACGTCATCCTCACCGACGGCGGCACCACCGCCTACGTCGCGACCGATCTCGGGGTCGTCAAGGGCACCCGCTCTGGGGCGAGCGGCGGGTTCACGTTCGCGCGGCTCGGCGGCAACCTGCCGGCGGCGACCGTGATGGACCTGTCGATCGGCGTCGACGGGGTGCTCTACGCCGCGACGCACAGCCGCGGCATCTGGGGCTTCCCACTCACTCCCTGATCCGAACCGGCGACCTGACTGGGGACTCTCCCCTACAGGAGTCCGGCGCGCGGCGTCGAACGTTTCCCGCCAGGGGGGTGCGACGTGAGGGTGTTCCGCGCGCCGGTTGCTGCTGTCGCTGTGTGCTGTCTCGGGGTCGGGTTGCCCAGCGCCGGGGCAGCCGGGGGCCGCCCAGCGCCTGCCGTACGTCCGCACGTCGTCGTGGCGACCCTCGACACCGGGACCAACCCGTTCCACCCGGTGTGGCGACGCGGGCAGCAGCAGCACCCGTCGACGTTCCTGCCGGGCTACCCGCGCAGCGCGAAGGCAGCGCGGCTGACCCTGGCGGGCAGCTTCGACGAGAGCGTCGAGCGCTCCGAGCAGGCGCTGAAGTCCTTCCAGGGCGGCGCGCTCACCTGGATCCCCGGCACCAACATCATCGGCACGTGGGCCCATCCCAGCGACAAGCTGCCGATCTTCGACGCTTCCACCAAAGGCGACCCGAGCCACTCCCACGGAGCGTCGGCCTCCAGCCAGATCGCCGGCCGGGGCACGGGCACCTCCCCCGATAGCTGGCTCGTCGTCATGGACCGGACTGCGGACCGCGGGGTGACCGTCCCGGAGGCCAACGCCGCGGGCCTGCGGTGGGCTGCCGACCAACCCTGGATCGACATCATCCACACCAACATCCAGGCAGTCGTACCGCTGACGAACGAGGGCGTCCCTGTCTCGCCGGGCTACCCGGAGGCGGTGGCCTACGCCGTGTCCGAGGGCAAGGTGGTCGTGTCGGCCGGCGGCAACTTCTACGCCGAGCCCACCGAGACCAGCCCGCACGCCGGGCCGCCAGGTGTGCTCGCTGCCGGTGCCAACGACAACTGCGGATTCAGTGACTACTCCAACCCCAACCCGCATGTCGTCATGGATGGCATGGGCACCGACTCAGCCGACCCCGTCAGCTTCGGCTTGGTCTCTTTCGGCGGTACCTCAAGCGCGTCGCCGCGCATCAGCGGCTACGTCGCAGAGCTCCTGCTCCAGGTCCGCCGGAAGTACGGCTACGCCGGCGGCGTCCACAACGGCGCGCTGGTCGTGGTGCCCGCCGGCCGGCGGCCGGCAACCGGTCCACTCGCCGACGGCCGGCTGACGGCGGCGGAGCTCCACGAGGTCGTGCGCAAGACTGCCAACCCCCGCTCGCACGCCTCGAAGTACGACGGCACCGGGGCCACGACGTGCGTGCCCGACGTCCCGACCGGTCCCGCCTTCTACCCGAAGGTCGGCTACGGGGAAGTCAGCGAACACACCCTGCCGGCCGCCGTCGAGGTCCTGCTCGGTCAGCGACCGATGCCGGCCCGTCCCGATGAGGACCGGTTCTACAGCGCGTCCGAGGCAGCCCGCGCAGTCTTCTGGGAGTAGCGCACCCGGCAGGGATCGGCCGACCGCGCGACCCCACCGATCTGGCGAGGTCGAGGGCGCGCGGATGTGAACAGCGGCTCGAGGTCCAGCACGTCCACCAGAGCCTGCACCGCCAGGCAGATCACGACGTTGCTGAAGCGGCCGGCCGGGCAGGTGTGGGCCCCGTGCCCGAAGGTGCTCACCAGCTCCTTCGAGGCGAGCGCGACGTCCTTGGACAGGATGCGGCCGCGGTAGTGCGCCGGGTCGAAGCGGTCCAGCCCCGGGGCCGCCGTCGTATTGAGCACGGACAGCATGGTGGTGACAAAAGCACCTGGCGGGACGGCATACGTCGTACCGCCGCTCTCGACCTCCACCGGCCGCACCACCTGCCGCAAGGTGAGTGAGCGCTGGGCCATGCGGATCGACTCGTTCGCGACGCTCTCCAGCAGTGCCTGGTCGCCGGCGCGCACCTGCGCGAGCAGCTCGGGGCGCAGAAGCAGGTTGACGAGCGTCCACGCCAACGCGGCGTACATGTTGCTCTGCGACCCGAGGTGGATCAGCACCACGTCGCGCGCAGCCAGCACCAGCGCCTCGTCGAGCGGCTTGTCGGAGTAGCTGTCGACCACGGACTCCAGGAAGTCACCCCGCCGGACCCCACCACGCGCCGACCAGATCTCCGCGACGATGCCCTCGATGGCCGTCAGCGCTGCGACCTCGCGGCGGTAGCGCGTCAGCCGGGTCCGAAACGCCTGACTCGGGCGGACAAAAGCCTCAGCCGCGTCGAGCTGTTCGAGCAGCGGCACGAGCCGGTCGAGGTAACGCGGCTCGCTGGCCTCCTCGCACAGCCACGACGCGAGTCCCATCCGGTGCGCGAGCCGCTTGGCCTCGGCAAAAAGCTCCACCTCGCCGCTGTCGCCGAGGACGTCGAGCTCGACGTCGATGGCGCGCTGCAGGTTGGCGAGGTAGCGCTGCACGTCGTCGGTCTTGAACAGCGTGTGCGGCCCGTTGCGCAACCCGCTGAACAGCTGCTCGGGGACCTTCAACCGCAAGAGCGTGTAGGACGCCAGGCCGAAGCTGCCCTTGTGCTCGGGCAGCTGGTAGAGCGAGCGAACCCCGTCGGGCGAGAAGACGCAGAACATCCGGTAGCCGAAGGCGTCGACCACGAAGGTGTCGCCGAGGGCCGCGCGCTGCTTGGCGAAGAACCGCGTCGGGTCACGCAGCAGAGCCAGGCCGGAACCCACCCACGGCAACCGGCCAGATGCGCGCGGGGGCAGGGGCGCGATGACGGGGAGCGAGGAGATGACGGGGCCTCTCGGGTAGAACGTGTTCTCGATCCTGCCGTCACAAACCCGTTGGCGTCCAGGCCTACCGTGGACAGCATGTTCGCCGTCCTGCGCCTGCGCGACTTCCGGCTGCTGTTCGTCAGCCAGTCCCTCAGCGTGCTCGGCGACGCCCTGATCATCGTCGCGATCGGGCTCTACGTCACCGACCTGACCGGCAACCCGTCCGACGTCGGCGCGGTCCTCACCGCGTACGCCGGGCCGCTGTGCGCGTTCGTGCTCTTCGGTGGGGTGGTGGCCGACCGCCTCCCCCGCCAGCTCGTGATGGTGGTCAGCGACGTCATCCGCGCGGTCCTGCACGGAATCTTGGCCGTGCTGATCGCCACGGGGGCGGTCGAGGTCTGGCACATGGTGGTCATCGGGCTGCTGTTCGGCACTGCTGATGCGTTCTTCCGACCGGCCTACACCGGCCTGGTGCCGCAGACGGTGCCCGAGGATGAGATCCAGCAGGCCCAGGCGATCACCGGCATGTCCCGCGAGCTGGCGACCATCCTGTCGCCGGCGCTGGCGACCGCGCTGGTACTCGGCGTCGGTGGGGCCTGGGCCTTCGGCCTGGACGCAGCGACCTTCGCCGTCTCTGCGCTCATGCTGCTGCGGGTCCGCACCCGCGACCGCGGCGGTCCGGTCGGCGAGCCCGCGACCTTCCGGCAGGACCTCCGCGAGGGCTTCCGAGCGGTCGCCGACCGGGCGTGGGTGTGGGCCACCATCGTGGCGTTCTCGGTGGCGCTGCTGACCGCCCTCGCGCCGTACTTCGTGCTCGGCGCGACGATCGCCGCCGATGTCTACGGGAGCAAGGCGGTCTACGGCTGGACCAACGTCGCATGGGGCATCGGCACGGTCAGCGGTGCGATCCTCGGCGCCCGCTGGAAGCCGCGCCGGCCGATGCTCGCCGGCATGCTCGCCTCGATCC
>JBKKBU010000381.1:0-5012 GCA_046713755.1 Mycobacteriales bacterium | reverse complement strand
CCGTTGATGGCGCCGGCCAGGGCGCGGCTGGAGGCAGCGCTCGCGGCGGCGGCGTACGGCCTGGGGGTGGTGCCGGTGATCGCCAACGTGACGGCGACACCCCATGACGGGCAGGTCGCGCGGCTGCTGTCCGAGCAGCTGACGGCGCCCGTGCGCTGGCGCGAGTCGGTGCTGGGCATGGCCGTCGACACGATCGTCGAGGTGGGCCCGGGCGGGGTGCTCGCCGGTCTGGTGAAGCGGATCCGTCCGGACGTGCGCGTCGTCGCCGTCGCCACCCCTGATGACGTGGAGCAGCTATGACTCGGTCGGTGCTGGTGACCGGGGGCAACCGGGGGATCGGGCTCGCCATCGCGCGGCACCTCGACGGGCAGGGCCACCGGGTCGCCGTGACCTACCGCACGACGCCACCGGACGGGCTGCTCGCCGTGCAATGCGACGTCACCTCGACTGACGACGTCGACCGAGCCTTCACCGAGGTGGAAGCGGTGCAAGGCCCGGTGGAGGTGCTGGTCTCCAACGCCGGCATCACCGCCGACGGCCTGTTGCTGCGGATGTCCGAGGAGGCGTTCACCTCGGTCATCGACACCAACCTCACGGCGGCCTACCGGGTCGCCAAGCGGGCGTCGCGCTCGATGCTCAAGAACCGCTGGGGCCGGCTGATCTTCGTGTCGTCGGTCGTCGGGCTGTCCGGTGCCGCCGGCCAGGCCAACTACGCCGCGTCCAAGGCCGGGCTGGTGGGCCTGTCGAGGTCGATCGCCCGCGAGCTCGGGTCGCGCGGGATCACGGCCAACGTCGTCGCCCCCGGTTACGTCGACACCGACATGACAGCCGCCCTGACCGACGCGCGCCGGACCGAGCTGTTGGCCGCGATCCCCCTCGGACGGACGGCATCGCCGGACGAGATCGCCGGCGTGGTGGCGTTCCTGGCCTCGGATGCTGCGTCGTACGTCACCGGAGCGGTGCTCCCCGTCGACGGCGGCCTGGGCATGGGCCACTGATCGTGACAGGGGTCACGGAGTGCCTACTCGCGAGTCACCACTAGGGTCCGCTCATGGAGCGCGCTGAGGTTTTCGGGACCATGCGGGACAAGGCCGTCGAGCTGCTCGAGGTTGAGGCCGACGACATGCAGGACGACAAGTCCTTCGTCGACGACCTGAAGGTCGACTCGCTGTCGCTCGTGGAATACACGATGGACCTCGAGGACGTGTTCGGGATCGAGCTGCCGGAAGAGGAGCTCGGCGACCTGAAGACGATCGGTGCCTTCGTCGACCTCGTGCATGCCAAGGTGCTCGCGAAGTGATGCTGGAGGGCAAGCGCCTGCTCGTCACCGGGGTGCTGACCGACTCCTCCATCGCCTACTCCGTCGCCCGGCTCGCTGCTGAGCAGGGCGCGACCGTCGTGCTGTCGTCGTTCGGCCGGCCGATGTCACTGACCCAGCGGATGGCCAAGCGGCTGCCTGGCTCCCCGCCGGTCATCGAGCTCGACGTCGCCTCCGAGGAGCACCTGGCCGCCCTGCCCGACCGGGTCCGCGAGCATGTCGACGGCCTCGACGGGGTCCTGCACGCGATCGGGTTCGCCCCCGCGTCGTGCCTCGGCCAAGGGCTGCTCGACACCGCGTGGGAGGACGTCGGTACGGCGATGCAGGTCTCGACCTGGTCCTACGCCGCCCTCATCCGCGCCTGCCTCCCGGTGCTCGCGGAGAAGGCGTCCTACGTCGGGCTGGACTTCGACGCCCGGGTGGCCTGGCCGGGTTACGACTGGATGGGCGTTGCCAAGGCCGGCCTCGAGTCGGCCAACCGCTACCTGGCCCGCGACCTCGGGCCGCGGGGCGTCCGGGTCAACCTGGTGGCGGCCGGTCCGATCAAGACGATGGCGGCCAAGTCCATCCCGGACTTCGCGAAGTTCGAGGACGTCTGGGACACGCGCGCACCGCTGGGCTGGGACGTCAACAACGCCGAGCCGGTCGCGCAGGCCTGCGTGGCGCTGCTGTCCGACTGGTTCCCGGCGACGACCGGGCAGATCGTGTACGTCGACGGTGGTTTCAGCGCCGTCGGAGTCTGAGCTCCTCAGCGGTGCAGCAGCTCCTGGAGGGCCAGGACGGTTCGCCAGTTTCGGGCGGTCGCGCGGCCGCCGAGCGTCTTGTCCGACATCCGGGGGGCGAGCTTGGAACTGTGCAGGGCCTTGGCGTAGTCGATGTAGAGGCAGCGGTCCTGGCCGGCGCGGACTCGGTCCGGCGCGGCATCGGCATCGGACGGTAGGACTGAGGCGTCCACCGGCCCGGACAGGAACGCCACATGCAGCAGCTTGGGGTTGAGCTCCTCACCGGCGAAGGGAAGGCCGGCGACCACGACGTCGAGGTCCTTCGCGGTGCGCACCAGGACGGCGACGTCCAGGCCCTCCTTCACCAGCGCGGCCCGGGTGGCGGCTTCGAGCCGCGCCGGGGTCAGCCCCGTCGTGACGACGGCGTTGCCGCTCTGCAGGTAGGTCACGACGTCGCTGCAGCCGATCCCTTCGAGGACGGCCGTGAGCGCCGCCATCTTGATCCGGTTGTGGCCGCCGACGTTGATGCCGCGTAGCAGCACGACTGCTCTCGTCATGGCCCACAGCATGCCCGGCCTACGCTCGGGACATGACAGCCCTCAGCGCCGGGTCCTTGACCTCGCCGGTGCTCGCCGCTCGACATCTTGCCGACGACCTGCTGCGTCCTGCCGCAGAGCGGGTCGACGCGAGCGTGGTCCCGCGCAGCCACCTCGACGCCATCGCAGCGGCCGGCCTGCTCGGTGTCACGGCTCCGCGGGAGCACGGTGGTGGGGGGCATGCCGCTGCTGTCGGGCGCGAGGTCGTCGAGGAGCTGGCCGCCGCCTGCGGAGCGACCTGGTTCGTCTACACCCAGCATGCGCTTCCGCTCGCCACGGCGCTGCGGACCACCAACCCCGCCCTGTTCGAGCGCCGCCGCCAGCTCGCTTCGGGCGAGCTGCTGGCCGGTGTGGCGGTGGCGCACCTACGCCGCCTCGGTCCGCCGGCCGTGACCGCCGCGCGGGTGCCCGGCGGCTGGCGCTTCGACGGTCACGTCGGATGGATGACCTCCTGGGGGATCTGTGACGTCTTCCTGCTCGCGGCAGTCGCCGGTGACGAGGTGGTCCTGGCCCTGCTGGAGGCCCGCGAGCAGCCAGGCCTCAGGGCCTCGGCGCCGATGCGGCTGGCCGCGATGACAGCCACTCGCACGGTCACCCTCGATCTCGACGGACTGGTCGTCGCCGACGACGACGTGCTCGAGGTCGCTGCGGCCGAGCCGTGGCTCGAGGGGGACCGCCACAAGACCGCGAACCCCAGCCCGCACACCTTCGGTTTGCAGCGGGAGTGCGTGCGGCGGCTTGCCGAGACCGCCGACCGTCGCGGTGACGTCACGGCCGGGGCGCTCGCCGACCAGCTGCGCCAGCAGGGGGAGCAGCTGCGGACTTCGGCGTACCAGCTCATCGACGACGTGCCCGCCGCGGAGTGGATCGACGACCGGCTGGCGGTCCGGGCCGAGTCGCTCGAGCTCGTCGTGCGCAGCGCGACAGCGCTGGTCGTGGCGACCGGTGGCTCGGCGATGGCTGCCGACGCCGCGCCGCAGCGGCTCGTGCGCGAGGCCGTCTTCCAGGTCGTGCAGGCGCAGACCGGGCCGGTGCGCGAGGCGACCTTGCGACAGTGGGCGAAACGATGAGCAGGTGGCGGCTGACCGACGCCGACTGGAACTCCTGGCCGGCCGGGTTGACCGACGCCCAGCTGTGGCAGCAGACCGCCGATCTGCGACTCGAGGGCATCGAGCTGGGCGTCTACGACGCCGCCGTCGAGCTCGCGCCGCACCGGCTCGCCGCCCTGGCCGCCCTGTCCGAGGAGCACGGCGTGCCGGTCGCCGGGATCCTGCTGTCACTACCGGTCGCGCGCTGGCCCACGGGTGCGCTGTCGGGTGAGGTCGACCGGCTGCTGGTCCAGGTGGCGGCCTGCGCCGACGTCTGCCGCTCGCTCGGTCTACCGGTGCTCGGCCTGTGGCCTGGTGCGGACCCGCCCGGGGCTGCCGTCGTCGACGCCCTGCGTCGGGTCGTCGAGTCGGCGGGAGATGTCCGGGTCGCGCTCGAGTACAAGCCGGCCACCGCGGTGCCCGACAGCAGGGTCGCCCTCGACCTGTGCGAGCAGGTCCCCGGCCTCGGCGTCCTGCTTGACACGGGGCACGCCTTCGCCGCTGGTGAGGACCCGACGCAGGTCGTCGACGACCTCGGCGAGCTGCTGCTGCACTGCCACCTCGGTGATGCGGCGCTCGGCGAGGGTGACGACGACCTGCCGTGCGGTCGGCTGCACGACTTCGGGACTTTTGTCGCTGCCCTCGACGCGTCGACCTTCAGCGGCGCGGCGTCCTTCGACCTCTACGGCGCGGTGTCGTCGGGCGCGATGACCGGGCTCGACGCCGTCCGCGAGAGCCGGGACCACGTGCTGCTGAGCCGCGCGTGAGGGCGGTCGTCGCCCACGGCCCGGGCGACTTCCGGGTTGCGGAGCTGCCTGAGCCGACTGGCGGGGTGGTCGTCGAGGTGGAGGCGGCCGGGCTGTGCGCGGCGGACCGGATGCTCTGGTCCGGCCGGCACCCGTGGGGCGAGCTGTCGTGGCCCTTCACCCCAGGCCACGAGCTGCTCGGCCGGGTCCTCACGTCAGACCGGCCCGAGATCCCCATCGGCGCGCGGGTCACTGCCGAGGTCAAGATCCCCTGTGGGGAGTGTACTTTTTGCCTGCGCTCCGAGCAGCACCTGTGCCCGCACGGGTCGCACCTCGGCAGCGGCTTCCCCGGGGCATTCGCGGAGCGGCTCGCGCTGCCACCCGGTGCGCTGGTCCACCTCGTGCCGGAGGCGTTGTCGACCACCCAGGCCGTTCTTGCCGAGCCGATGGCCTGCGCCCTCCACGCGGTCCCGCGCGCGGGTGTGCGCGCCGGCGCCCCGGGAGCCGGGGCGGGCCACGGCGGCCGCGGGGCGCTGGGCGGG
>JBKKBU010000380.1:0-2656 GCA_046713755.1 Mycobacteriales bacterium | reverse complement strand
CGAGCTCGCGGCGCTGCTGTTCGGGGCCTACGCGACCGCCTGAGCCGACCACTCACCTACTCGGGCCTGCTCGCCGTGGCGCGGCCGGTGGGGTTCACTGGTCCCCGTGGTGGGGCTGGCAGGGCGGTGGACCCGGCGGCGGGTGCTGCTCGCCGTGCTGGTCGCGCTTGTCGCCGGTGGGGCGGGCCTCGCGCCGCTGGCTGGAGCGTTGGATCCGGTGACCGACGGCATCGACCAGCGCGTCGTTCTGACGTCGGGTCGGGCCTACGTGCTGCACGTCCCACCGGCCCAGCTCGAGCACCCGCGCAGCGGGGACGGCCGACCGGCGCTCGTCGTCGTACATGGGCTCGACAGCAACCCCGGCGACGCCGCGAAGACCACCGGTTTCGACCGGTTGTCCGACCGCGACGGGGTGCTGGTCGCCTACCCGGAGGGCGTGCGGGACTCCTTCAACGCCGGCCTGTGCTGCGGGCCCGCGGTCCGCCAGGGCGTGGATGACGTGACCTTCCTCGCCGAGGTCGTCCGCGACCTGCGTAAGCGCGGGGCGGGACGGGTCTCGGTGGCAGGGTTCTCCAACGGCGGGATGATGGCCTACCGGCTCGGGTGCGAGCGTCCCGAGCTGATCGACACCGTCGGGGTGGTCAGTGGCACGCTCGAGGTGCCCCGCTGCGGCGGGCCGATCCGGGCCTTGCACTTCCACGGCGACGACGACACGGCGGTGCCCTTTCGCGGCCGTGTCTACAGCCCGAAGCTGAAGACCTTCCTGCGTGACGTGCGGACGATCCCGGCAGCCGCTCCCGGCAGCGAGATCACGATCCGCCGGATGGACCCCTACCCGCACCGATGGACCCAGCCAGGGGATCAGGTGGATGCCACGGCCGAGCTGTGGCGCTTCGCCAGGATGGACCGCTGACCTGAGCCCGAGGCGGGGTGGGCGACATCACCCTGGCAGTGCGCGTGGCGCCCCGTGGATGGGGCTACCCTTCGGCGCTCACACCGGCTCCATCGGGGTAGGACTCAGCTGTCGGGCACAACCAGGCGGCCTCGTGCGTTGTCCCCGCGCCGGCACTCAACTGAGAAAAGACAAGGAAGGGCCCGAGACCATGGCCACCGACTACGACCAGCCCCGCCGCTCCGAAGCGGACGACCTCGGCGAGGACTCGCTGGAGGAGCTGAAGGCGCGGCGCGCCGAGGCGCAGGCGAGCAGCGTCGACGTCGACGAGGCCGACCTCGCAGAAGCCCTCGAGCTGCCGGGCGCCGACCTCTCCGGTGAGGAGCTGACCGTGCGCGTGCTGCCGAAGCAGAGCGACGAGTTCACCTGCTCGAGCTGCTTCCTGGTTCATCACCGCAGCCAGCTGGCCTCCGACAAGGGCGGGCGGCTCACCTGCCGCGAGTGCGCCTGACTTGGGCCTGACTGAGGACCCGGCCGGCCAGCAGATCGGTGCGGTCGTCGCGCGACTGGCCGAGGACGAGGTCGGCCGGGCCGAGCGTGCCCGGCTGCTGGCCACCCTGGGTTCCCTGCTCAGCAGCGGTGCTCGAGGGGTCGGCGCCAAGGCCGCAGTCTCGGGCCAGTGGCTGGCCGACCTGCTCGCCCAGATCGCCCCTCATGTAGCAGTGCGCGACCTGGCAACCCTGCGCGAGCATCACGGCAACCTGTCGGGCGATGACCTGGCCGGCTCCCTGGTGCGCAGCGCGTCGCGCGCCACCGCCGCGGTCGGGGCCTTCGGTGGCACCTTGTCGGTCGCCTCGCTCGCCGCCCCACCCACCCTGCTGGCGGCGCCCTTCACCCTCGCCGCGGAAACGCTCGCGGTCGTCGCGATCGAGCTCAAGCTGGTCGCCGAGCTGCATGTCGTCTTCGGTCGGGCACCGGTCGGTAGTCGTGGCCAGGTGGCGACCGCCTACCTGTCCTCGTGGGCGGCCAAGAAGGGCCTCGACCCGCTCGGCGGCACGGTGACGCTGGCCGCGGTGCTCGGCGCGGCCGCGCGCCAGCAGCTGCGGTCGCGGGTGGCCCGCCGGCTGGGTCGCAACCTGTCGACGCTCGCCCCCTTCCTGACGGGGGCGGTCGCCGCCGCCGCGCTCAACCGCCGCGAGACGGTCAAGCTCGGGGTGGCACTGCGGTCAGACCTGCGCTCGGCGCCGGTGCTCGGCGTCGGCTGACCGGGTCGACCGGCCGGAGCGCCCGCGCGGGTGGCAGCGGTGACTAGTCACAAGTGACGATGGTCGGCAGCCGTTCTGGGCCATGCGTGAGGGACGGATCGCCCCTTACCGTTCTGTAAGACCCCTCCCTCGGGGGGCTACAGAGGCAGGTGGCCCGAGCTGTGCGGCAGTCCGATGACACGGCCAGCTCTGAGGCGCTGCTGCCGGCCGGCCGCGGCGAGGCGGTCGCGATGCTGCTGCGGGCCGCAGTCCTGCTGCCGGCGGCGGCCGGCTTGCTGCTCTACGACGCCCCGACTGCCCAGCAGGACCGGTTCCTGCTGGCCGGTCTGTGGCATGTAGGGGCGCTACTCGCCTGTCTGGCCCTCACCATCCCGCTGTCCCGGCTGGAGAGCGCTCGTCGGGCGCGGCAGGCGACCATCCTGTTCGCCCTTCTCGACGTCGTTGCGCTCGCCAGCTACAGCGTGGTGTTCCACGACCTGGCGGGCGCCGGCACGCTCTA
>JBKKBU010000379.1:0-4075 GCA_046713755.1 Mycobacteriales bacterium | reverse complement strand
GGTGTATGTTGACGGCGAAAAAACCGTGACGCTGAAAGGCGACAGGATTGCCGTGGAATTCCAGGCGATTGTTGAAGATTATGTGCGCAGCCATTACGGCGCTGCGTGATGCGTATTTCCGTTGATTAATTTATGAGCAACAACATTCAATCCGTGCGTGGCATGAACGACTGCCTGCCCGATGTAACTGACACCTGGCAGGCATTCGAGGCCATCATCCGCGACTGGCTGCGGCGCTATGGCTACCGCGAGATGCGCACGCCGATTCTCGAACACACCGGCCTGTTCAAGCGTGCCATCGGCGAAGTGACCGACATCGTCGAAAAGGAGATGTATACCTTCGTCGACGAGCTGAACGGCGAGTCGATGACCCTGCGCCCCGAAGGTACGGCGTCTTCGGTGCGCGCGGTGATCCAGCACAATCTGCTGTACGACGGCGGCAAGCGCCTGTGGTACACCGGCCCGATGTTCCGCCATGAGCGCCCGCAAAAAGGCCGCTACCGGCAGTTTCATCAGGTGGGGGTCGAGGCGCTGGGCTTTGCCGGGCCGGACGTCGACGCCGAACTGATCGTGATGTGCGCCGATCTGTGGCGTGCACTCGGTATTGCGCCGACGCTGCAGATCAACACGCTGGGCGATGTCGAATCGCGGCAGCGGCATCGCGCCAAGCTGATTGCGTATTTCGAGGCGCATCAGGACGCGCTCGACGAGGACTCGACGCGGCGGCTGCACAGCAATCCGCTGCGCATCCTCGACAGTAAAAACCCGGCGATGCAGGCACTGAACGACGCGGCGCCCCAGCTGGTAGACGAACTGGACGACGCGGCGCGGACGCATTTCGAGGCGCTGCAGGCCCTGTTGCACGCGAACGGCATCGCGTTCGAGATCAATCCGCGTCTGGTGCGCGGGCTCGACTATTACAATCGCACCGTGTTCGAGTGGGTGACCGACCAGCTCGGCGCGCAGGGCACGGTGTGCGCGGGTGGGCGTTACGACGGCCTGATCGAGCAGCTCGGCGGCAAGTCGGCGCCGGCTGCCGGTTTCGCTATGGGCATCGAGCGGCTGCTGTCGCTGATGGAACTGGGCACCACCACCCTTGCGCCGATGCTGCCGGACGCGTATATCGTCCATGCTGGCGACGCGGCGCAGGCCTTCGCCTGGAACGTGGCGACTGCGCTGCGCGGCGCGGGCCTGGCCGCGGTGCTGCATTGCGGCGGCGGCAGCTTCAAGTCGCAAATGAAAAAAGCCGACGCCAGCCGTGCGCGGTTCGCGGTGATCATTGGCGACGATGAAGCCGCCGCGCAGCAGGTAACGCTGAAGCCGTTGCGCGGAACGGGCGAACAGACCCGCGTCGAAGTGGCGCTGGCGATCGAATTTCTACAAAAAGCATCAACTTAAAAGGCATAGCACGATGGCAACCTACGATCTTGACGAGCAGGAACGGCTGGACGAACTGAAAGCCTGGTGGAAACGCTGGGGCAACCTGGTAATGATCGGTCTGGCCGTGGCGATTGCCGCGGCGGCGGGCTGGCGCTACTGGCAGAACCACACGCTGACGCAAACTTTGGAAGCCGCCACTGTGTACGAAAAGCTGACCCAGTCGCTGGCAGCCAACGATGCCAAGGGCGCACGCGAAGCCGGCTCGATGCTGATCGATCAGTACAAGGGCACGGCTTATGCGCCGCGGGCGGCGTTGCTGCTGGCCAAGCTCAACGTGGCGGGCAAGGACATGAAGAGTGCGCAGGCCCAGCTGGAGTGGGCGGCGGCCAACAGCAAGGAGCCGGCTATCAAGGATCTGGCGCGCTTGCGGTTGGCCGGGGTACAGCTTGACCAGAAGCAATATGGAGCCGCCCAGAAAACTTTGTCCAGTACCCACAGCGATGCCTTTGCGCCGCGTTTTGATGACATGAAGGGCGATGTGCTGCTGGCACAAGGCAAGCAGGCCGAAGCGCGTGCCGCCTACCAGTCCGCGTTCGGCAAGATGAAGGAAGACAACCCGTACCGCAATATCGTCGAATTGAAACTCGATGCGTTGGGAGGGGAGACCAAGTGAAGATGCGTTTGATAACGCTGGGACTGGCGCTGGCTTTGTCCGGCTGTAGCACGGTGGGCTCGATGACGAATACGGTGGGGGGCTGGTTTGGCGCCGGACCCACCAAGGCCAAGCCTGCCGAACTGGTTGATTTCAAGCCGACCGTCAATCTAACCGAAGCCTGGAAAGGCGAGACGGGCGACGCAGGTACTTATCTGTTGCGCCCCCAGCTTGAGGGCAACGACGTGCTGGCCGCAGGCGGCGGTCGGGTGGTTCGCATTGCGGTTGCCAACGGCAATATGACCTGGAAAACCGACACCGGCGTGAAGCTGTCAGCCGGAGCGGGCGTGGGTCAAGGCCTGGTGTTGGCGGGCGGCGGCAAGGGCGAAATGCTGGCGCTGAACCTGGATAACGGCCAGCAGCGTTGGAAGGTGGCCCTGACGAGCGAAGTGACGGGCCAGTTGTTGGCTGCGGCGGGAATCGTGATTGCCCGTACCGGTGATGGCAACGTGCATGGCCTTGCGGTGGCAGACGGCAGCAAAAAATGGTTGTACACCCGCAACTTGCCGGCCTTGAGCCTGCGTGGCTCGGGCGGCATGGTGGTGCGCGACAACGTGTTGTACGCAGGTTTCCCCGGCGGCAAGCTGGTGGCGCTGAACCCGGCCAACGGCGCGCAGTTGTGGGAGGCCACCGTGGCCCTGCCGCGCGGCGCGACCGAACTCGAGCGGGTGGCCGATGTGATGGGCAATCCGGTCGTCGACGAGCGTCAGGTGTGCGCCGTAGCCTACCAGGGACGCGTGGCCTGTTTCGACCGCCGCAACGGCTCGCTGCTGTGGGCGCGCGATACCTCCAGCAACAGCGGCTTGGCGATGGACGAACGCAATGTCTACGTGACCGACGACAAGGATGCCGTGACCGCCTACGATAAAACCAGCGGTCGCGCCGGCTGGCGGCAGGACAAGCTGGCGCGCCGCCAGGTGACCGCACCGCTGGCGCTGGGCGCCTGGGTGGTGGTGGCTGATGGCGAAGGGGTTGTGCATGTGCTGTCGGCGGATGATGGCAGCTTTGTTGCGCGCGCCAGGGTCGACAGCAGCGTGCGCACTGCAGCGGTCGATATCGGGCCGGGCTTCGCGGTACAGACGGCCAAAGGCAGCGTTGTCGCTTTCAGGCTTAAATAACAGCGACTCAAGTAAACAATGCGCCGGCCTGGCCGGCGTGATGCAAGGATAAACATGCTTCCCACCCTGGTACTTGTCGGACGCCCGAACGTCGGCAAGTCGACTTTATTCAACCGCCTCACCGGCACGCGCGATGCACTGGTGCACGACATGCCCGGGATGACGCGCGACCGTCATTACGGGCGCGGGCGCCTGGGTGACAAACCCTATCTGGTGGTCGACACCGGCGGCCTCGAGCCCGTGGCAACAGAAGGCATCATGGCCGAAATGGCGCGGCAGACGCTGCAGGCCATCGACGAAGCCGACGCCGTTATTTTTCTGGTCGATGCGCGAGCCGGACTCACGCTACAGGACAAGGTTATCGCTGACCGTCTGCGTCGCGCGACGTGTCCGGTATTTTTGGCGGTCAACAAGGCCGAGGGCATGAATCCAGCCGTGGTCACGGCCGAATTCCATGAATTGGCGCTGGGCATACCCTTGGCCATTTCCAGCGCGCATGGCGACGGCATATCCGATCTGGTAGATGAAGCGCTAGCGCCGTTTTCCGCAGAAGAAGAGAAAACCGACGATTTTGGCATCCCCAAGATCGCGCTGGTGGGGCGCCCCAACGTCGGCAAATCGACGCTGGTCAACGCACTGGTGGGCGAGGAGCGCGTCATTGCGTTCGACCAGCCGGGCACCACGCGCGATTCGATTTATGTCGAGTTCGAGCGCGACAACAAACCCTATGTCCTGATCGACACCGCCGGGGTGCGGCGTCGCGGCAAGGTGTTTGAAACCTTCGAAAAGTTTTCCGTCATCAAAACCCTGCAGGCGATCGAAGACGCCAACGTGGTGGTGCTGGTGCTCGACGCGCGCGAGAACA
>JBKKBU010000378.1:0-4898 GCA_046713755.1 Mycobacteriales bacterium | reverse complement strand
GGGGGGGCACCCGTGGCCTTCGGGGGGGGCGGGCGGGGGGGCGGCACGGGGGGCTGGGTAGCCGTTGTGGGGGTCCTGCAGTCCGTGCACGCGACCGGCCGGGCCATCACCGCGCGCGAGGCTCATGCCGCCCGGCTCGCCGAGCAACGCCGGGCCGGGCGGGGGCGCCTTGCCGGCCTGGCCCGCGCCGGCCGCTCCTTCCTACCGCGCCGCGGGCGCGGTGCGGTGGTCGCCCTGTCCGGTCTGGACGGCTCCGGCAAGAGCACCCAGGCCGGGCTGCTCTGCGAAGCACTCACCGCCCTGGGCTACGAGCCGGTCACAGCCTGGGAGCGGGTGACCTACAACCCCGCCCTCGACCGCATCACCGCGCCGGTGCGCCGACTGCTGATGCTGCTGCGGCGACTGCGTCCCGGCACGACCACCACGCCCACCGGCGCTCCCGCGGCCACCAGGGAGTCGGTCACCGGTGCACCACCTAACGCCGACCCGGAACTCGCCCCGGACCGACAGGCAGCCCGTGCGCTCCGGGAGTCCTCGCCGCTGCTCGCCGGTGCCTGGGTGACCCTCGTGACGCTGCTGCACGCGTGGTCGCTGCGCCGCGCGACGCTGCGGGAGGTCCGGCGCGGCCGCGTGGTGATCCGGGACCGCTACGTCCTCGACTCCGTCGTACAGCTCCACGAGCAGTACGGCGAGCAGGTGGACCTCCGCCTGCAGAGCTGGCTGGTCCGACGGCTGCCCCCGCGACCGGCGGCGGCGTACTTCCTCGACGTCCCCGCGGACGAGGCCTACCGGCGCAAGCAGGACGAGCACAGCCCCGAGCAGCTCGCCAGCCATCGTCGGCGCTACCTGGCCGCAGCCGAGTCGCTCGGGGTCCGGACCATCGACGGGGCACGGTCCATGACGGAGATCGCCGAGCAGCTCGCCCGGGACGTCGCCCACCACCTGGAGCCCTGAGCCCGCGGCGGGTGCCATGCTCGGCGCCATGCGTCGTCGTGCGGTCCGTCGGACCCTCCAGAGCCTGATCGCGCTGCTGGTCGTGGCCGGCGTCTGGACCCTCATCGCGCTGCTCAGCGTGCGCGACGACCTGGAGTCCGCGCAGGACGCCATCGCGGCCGCCCAGGATTCCGGCGACGTCGACCAGTCAGGGCCGCTGCTGGCTGCTGCCGAGGAGGGGCTGGCCCGTGCCTCGGGACGGCTGCGGGCACCTGGCCCGACCGTCGTGGCGTGGCTGCCGCTGGTCGGCCGTCCGGTCCAGGGCATCGAACGCACGGCGACTGCCGGTCTGGCCGTCGTGCGCAGCACGCGGCAGGTGATCGCTGCCGCCAAGCCGGCGGGCGGTTCGCTCGTCGTCGACGGGGGCGTGCAGATCGCCGGACTGCGGTCGCTGGCGGCCGCCCTCGAGGACGCGGAGCAGCGCACCCGCGAACCGGTGGCTGCCCTGCTGTCGCAGCGCACGAGCGGGGTCATCGGGGTGGTGCGAGGTCCGGTCCGCGAGGCCCAGCGCGAGCTCGCCGGCGTCCCAGACGCGTTCGGCCGAGCGGCCAGCTCGGTGCGGGCGCTGACCGGGGTGCTCGGGGGGGACGAGCCCCGCCAGCTGCTGCTGGTCCTGGAGAACAACGCCGAGCTGCGCGGCACCGGCGGCATCGTGACGGTGTTCGCCGAGGCCGTGGCCGACGGCGGCCGGGTGGACGTCGGCCGCTTCCGGGACGTCGAGGACGTCGCCGACGACGAGTCCGAGGCGAAGCGGGTGGACTCCCCGCCGGACTACCACCGGCTCTGGGGGAGGTACCTCGCGGACACGACGCTGTGGAAGAACGTCAACATGGCACCGGACGTGCCGACGTCCTCGGTCGTGCTCAGCAACATCGTGGACCGCTCGATCGGACGGCGACCCACGGCGGTGGTCTGGCTCGACGTACGAGCCATCGAGAAGGTGCTGGAGGCGACCGGCCCCGCGACCCTGCCCGACGGCACCCGCCTCACGGCGGGCAACGCCGTGCGCACCCTGCTCTCGGACGCTTACCGCACCGCGCCGGACACCCGGGCCGGCCAGGCCGCCCGGCGGGCCCAGCTGCGGGGCGTGGCCGACGCGGTGCTCGACAAGATCCTGGGCGGCGAGGCCTCCGCCACCAAGCTCGGTCTTGCCCTCGCCGATGCTGCCCGCGGCCGGCACCTCGCGCTGTGGTCCGCGGAGAACAAGGAGCAGGGCGATCTGGTCGCGGGCGGGCTCGCCGGCGAGGTGGCTGCGGGCGCGGGCGGCGACCTCACGTCGTTCGTCGTTCAGAACTTCGGCGGCGGCGACGGCGAGGGCAACAAGCTGGACTACTACGCCCGTCGTCAGGTCAGCACGTCGGTGGTCGTGGGTCGGCGTACGGCCGTCGTCCGTCAGGAGGTCTCGCTGCGCAACACCGCGCCGCGCACCGGGCTGCCGCGCTACGTCGCGGGCTTCGCCACCCCCGGCATCCTCAACTCGCTCGTCACCTTCGCGCTCCCCTCCGGCGCCGGGCTGCTCGAGTTCAGCCGCGCCGGCGTCCCGGTGCGCACCGAGGTCCTGCCCGAGGGCGACCACCAGGTCGTGAGCGACACCACCGAGCTGGCGTCGGGCACCACCGCCACCTGGGTGCTGCGCTACGAGATACCGCTGCGCGACGGTCACTACCGCCTCACGGCGTTCCCGCAGCCGCTCGCCGTGGACGGCGGCCTCGCGCTGGACATCAGAGCCGCCGACGGCCTCGAGCTCCGGAGCACTGTGCCGGGGGCGCTGCGCGGCGGCGAGGTGCGCTACACCGGGCCGTTCGCCGACCGCCGCGTCGTGGAGGTCCACGCCGTGCGCCCCGGCTTGCTGCAGCGGAGCCTGGATCGGGCGAAGCGCTTCTGGGACTCCCCGCTCGGTGGCTGAGCCGGCGGGTGGCTGGTTCAGCCGCCCTTGCGGAAGACCACCGCTGACACCGTGCGCATGATGATCTTGAAGTCGGTCCAGAGCGTCCAGTTCTCGATGTAATAGTTGTCGAAGCGGGCCCGCTCCTCGATGGAGGTGTCGCCGCGCAGGCCGTGGACCTGGGCCCAACCGGTCAGCCCCGCCGGCACGCGGTGGCGCGCGGTGTAACGCGGGAACGTGCGGGTGAAGGACTCCACGAAGTGCGGCCGCTCCGGGCGCGGCCCGACGATCGTCATGTCGCCGCGCAGGATGTTGATCAGCTGCGGCAGCTCGTCGAGGCTGGAGGCGCGGATGAAGCGCCCGACCCTGCCGAGCCGGTCGTCGTGCTTGATGTTCCAGTTGGTCGCCGACTCCGCGTCGTCGACCGGCTTGAGCGACCGGAACTTCAGCACCTGAAAGGGGCGACCGTCGAGGCCCACGCGCTCCTGGCGGAACAGGATCCCGGGGCCGCCCTCGAGCCGGACGGCCACGGCGATGGCCCCCATCACCGGCACCAGCGCGAGCAGGGCTGCCCCGCTGGCGAGGACGTCGAACAGCCGCTTGAGGCGCCACAGCGGCGAGCGGAACGCCGCCCGCCGCAGGCGCACCAGCGGCAGGCCCCACACCTGGTCCATGTCGCGGCTCGTGGTGTGCAGCTCGAACAAGCGTGGAACGAAGAAGATCTCGGCGTCGAGGCGGTCACAGGTCCGAATGATGTCGACCATGTGGGACTCGGCCACCGAGCCGAAGGCGACGACGACGTCCCGGACACCGAACTCCACGATCACGCTGGCCAGGGACTCGTGGCCACCGAGCAGCGGTACGGGGCGCTCGTCCTCGGCGAGCAGCGGGTCGGCGTCGAGGAAGCCGACCGGGCACAGGCCGTACTCCCGATGCTCCTGCAGCATCCGGACGAGCAGCCCGCCGATGCGGCCGGCGCCGAGGACGAGGGTGGGATGGGCCACCCAGCCGCGGGCCCGGAAGCGGCGCACGATGGCGTAGGCGATGGCGCGCATCCCGACCGCGAGCACCGCGAAGACAGCGGCCGTGCGGAGCAGGCCCACATCCACCAGGGTCGGGTCGAGCAGCAGCGCGAGAGACGTAGCGAGGGCGGCAGCAGCCAAGGCGCGGCCGACTAACGCGGGGAGGTCGTCCAGCGCGGACAGCGACAGTCGGCTGGTGTACAGCCGCGCCGAGGCGTAGAGGCCGAGGGTCAGCGTGAGCAGGACCAGCTCGCCACCGGTGCCGCCCCCGCTCAGCAGGACTGCCAGCACCCACGCCACCACGTCGGCGACCAGCAGGAAGGGGGTGACCCCGTAGCGCAGGACCGTGCGGTCCGTGAGGCGCCCGCGGATGCCGCGGAGGTGGAAGCGCCGGGGCGCTGTGTCCGGCGGGTCTATGGCCACGCCGACCTCCGCCTCCGTGCGCACCCGTTCCCCCTTCATGCGACCCCCGACCTGCTTACGCTGTCGGCAGATCCGTCGGATCCCTGGAGCGGGGAACGTGAGAAGGGTCTCACCCGTACGGATTATCCGGACATTGCTCCATTTGGCGGTCTAGCCAAATCCGCGTTGTAGGCTCACACTGGTCACAGCCAGTAAGATTTCACCTTGAGGCTAGTAACCATCGAGCCGCAGGTTCGTTGTCAAGGTAACTCAGCGCTACAGACATCGCAGCGCTCAGCGTGGGGAACCGTCCTACGGCACCGCAGTTCGATCCGCGCCACTCCATCCGCCCGCATCAACAGGGTCCACATCGCAGGCCACCCGCCCGCGCCGCCCCAAGGGGAAGCCATGCTTGACCGCCGACCGACTCGCCTGACCGCCGCTCTCCTGGCAGCCGGTGCTGGCGTTGTGCTGCTGTCGACTCCCGCCGCGGCCGCGCCGTGCGAGGGCTACTCCGGCGTGTGCGCCGAGACGCCTCCTGCCCCACCCAAGACGGTCATCGGCGGAATCACCAACGAGCGGCCCGGCCTGGCCGC
>JBKKBU010000377.1:0-4871 GCA_046713755.1 Mycobacteriales bacterium | reverse complement strand
AGTGGGACGAGCTCCCCAAGCCCAAGGAGATCTACGACTTCCTCGACGGCTACGTCATCGGTCAGGACACCGCCAAGCGGTCCCTCGCGGTGGCGGTCTACAACCACTACAAGCGGGTCCAGGCCGGCGCGCACGAGGGCCACAAGAACGGCGAGCCGGTCGAGCTGCAGAAGAGCAACATCCTGCTGCTGGGTCCGACCGGCTGCGGCAAGACGTTGCTCGCGCAGACGCTGGCAAAGATGCTCAACGTCCCGTTCGCCATCGCTGACGCGACCGCCCTGACCGAGGCCGGCTACGTCGGCGAGGACGTCGAGAACATCCTGCTCAAGCTCATCCAGGCCGCTGACTACGACGTCAAGAAGGCCGAAACCGGGATCATCTACATCGACGAGGTCGACAAGATCGCCCGCAAGTCGGAGAACCCGTCGATCACCCGGGACGTCTCTGGTGAGGGCGTGCAGCAGGCGCTGCTGAAGATCCTCGAGGGCACCACCGCCTCGGTGCCGCCGCAGGGTGGGCGCAAGCACCCGCACCAGGAGTTCATCCAGATCGACACCACCAACGTGCTATTCATCGTCGGTGGCGCGTTCGCCGGTCTCGACAAGGTCATCGAGCAGCGGATCGGCAAGAAGGCCGTCGGGTTCGGCGCGATCCTGCACTCCAAGCATGAGGTCGACGGCAACGACGTGTTCGGCAAGGTCATGCCGGAGGACCTGCTGAAGTACGGCATGATCCCCGAGTTCATCGGCCGCCTGCCGGTCCTCACCAGCGTCCACAACCTGGACCGCGAGGCGCTGATCCGGATCCTCACCGAGCCCAAGAACGCCCTCGTGCGTCAGTACAAGCGGTTGTTCGAGCTCGACCAGGTCGAGCTCGAGTTCGAGGAGCCAGCGCTGCACGCCATCGCCGACCAGGCGATCCTGCGGGGCACCGGCGCCCGCGGGCTGCGCGCGATCCTGGAGGAGGTCCTCCAGTCGGTGATGTACGAGCTGCCGTCGCGAGGCGACGTCTCCAAGTGCGTGATCACCCGCGAGGTCGTCCTCGAGCACGTCGCCCCGACGTTGGTCCCGCGCGACGCCACGACCCCGGTGCGCCGCGAGCGCCGCGAGAAGTCCGCCTAACCGCCTGCGTTGACCCGCTGCCCGCTAGGGCTCGCGGTACCCGGCGAGCTGGCGGGCTTGGCAGACCAGCTGACCCCTGGAGTCCCACAGCTCGCACTCCTCGTCCATCCAGCCGCCCTGCAGCAGTCGGGCACGCTGCACCGCGATGAGCCAGCCGGGGGCTGGCAGGCCCCGCACCAGGACGGTCAGCTCCACGGTCGGCACCCAGCCCGGCACGCCCAGGTCGAAGGTGATCGGCGGGAGCGCATCGGCCAGGACGAGCAGATCGAGGGCAGTGCTCTCGCGGCCACCCGCCATCCGGATCCAGCCCTGCACGACGCCGGTGCGCCCCGGCTCGCCACGCAGGTAGCCGGTGGTGCCGGGGTCCAGGTGCAGGTCCACGTAGTCGAGGTGGCCCACCCGGAAGCCCTCGAACGGCTCCGCGGGGGAGCGCTCGCACTCCTCGACGGGGGGCAGCTGTGGCGGCGTGGTGTCCGACCAGAGCGGCTGCGCGGTCTCCTCGTACCTGCCGGTGGTGATGAGGGCCTCGACCTTGAGCCCGTCCTGCACCAGTCGGGACCGGGTGGTGGCAACCCGACGCCCGGTGCGCAGCCGCTCGGTCTCGACGGTCGCCGGTCCCTCATCCGGCGACGCGACGTAGTGGGCGCTCACTGCCAACGGGTGCGGGTGGACGTCGTCGACGGCCCGCTCGGCGAGCATCCGGAGCAGGTACCCGCCGTGCGGCTTGCCGCCGATGGACCAGGAGCCGTCGATCAGGGCGGGATGCTCGGTTGCCACGTCCGCGACGGTAGTCGGGGGCACCCGCGTTGCTCCGAACGGGTGCTTCCGCTCAAGCCGAATGCCGATGATCCCGACAACTCGGACATGCCCCCCGTTCACACGCTGGTCGCTGTGCTGCGCCGACGACCGCCCGAGCGGCAGCGACCCACGGTGGTGCTGCCCGATCGGCTGGCGCCAGGCTCCCGACAGCTCTCGCACGCGGAGGCCTTGGTCGTTGCCGGCCGTCAGCTGGTCGAGGAGCTGTGGGACGAGCAGGCGCCGCGGGCTGTCAGCCCGACCGTGCCGGCACCGCGCGCCATGATCGACCTCCGCACCGACCTGCCGACCTGAGCCGCGGGAACCGGTTCGCTCTCCTCCCTAGACTCGCGGGCGTGACGACCACCGCCCCGCTGCCTCAAACGCCTGAGCGTCCCACCCTCGAAGGCCTCGAGGCGAAGTGGGACGCGGTCTGGCAGGCGGAGGGGACCTACCGCTACGACCGCAGTGCCGACCGCGCGTCGTCGTACGCCATCGACACCCCACCCCCCACCGTGTCGGGCTCGCTGCACGTCGGCCACGTCTTCAGCTACACCCACACCGACCTCATCGCGCGCTACCGGCGGATGACCGGCAAGCAGGTCTTCTACCCGATGGGCTGGGACGACAACGGCCTGCCGACCGAGCGGCGGGTGCAGAACTACTACGGCGTCCGCTGCGACCCGTCGGTGCCCTATGACCCGGCCTTTAGGCCGCCCGAGACCCCGGGCAAGGAGCAGGTCTCGATCAGTCGGCGCAACTTCGTCGACCTGTGCCACGTGCTCACCGCCGAGGACGAGCAGGTCTTCGAGTCGATCTTCAAAAAGCTCGGACTGTCAGTCGACTGGGCGCACACCTACACGACCATCGATGACCGCTCGCGGCGGGCGGCACAGCGGGCCTTCCTGCGCAACCTTGCCCGCGGCGAGGCCTACGCGCAGGAGGCCCCGACCCTGTGGGACGTGGATTTCCGCACGGCCGTGGCCCAGGCTGAGCTCGAGGACCGCGAGCAGCCTGGCGCCTACCACCGGATCGCCTTCACTCGTGTCGACAGCGCCCGGGCCGACATCGACAAGGTCTTCATCGAGACGACCCGCCCCGAGCTGCTGCCCGCCTGTGTCGCCCTGGTGGCGCATCCCGACGACGAGCGCTACCGGCCGCTGTTCGGCAGCACCGTGACGACGCCGCTGTTCGGCGTCGACGTGCCCGTCCTGGCGCACGAGCTGGCCGACCCCGAGAAGGGGTCCGGCATCGCGATGATCTGCACCTTCGGTGACACGACCGACGTGACCTGGTGGCGCGAGCTCGACCTCCCGGTGCGCTCGATCGTGGGCCGCGACGGCCGGTTGCTGCCGACGCCGCCCGCAGGGGTCGCGCCCGAGCCCTACGCCGAGCTGGCGGGAAAGAACGTCAAGCAGGCGCAGAAGCGCATCGTGGAGCTGCTCACCGAGTCCGGCGACCTCGCAGGCGAGGCGCGGCCCATCACCCACCCGGTGAAGTTCTTCGAGAAGGGCGACCGGCCGCTCGAGATCGTGACGAGCCGGCAGTGGTACATCCGCAACGGTGGTCGCGACGCCGCCCTGCGCGACCAGCTGCTCGCGCGCGGCAGCGAGTTGGCCTGGCATCCGACCTTCATGCAGGCGCGCTACGACAACTGGGTCGGCGGCCTCAACGGCGACTGGTTGATCAGCAGGCAGCGCTTCTTCGGGGTGCCCTTTCCGCTCTGGTACCGCCTCGACGAGGCCGGCGAGCCGGACTACACCGCCCCGCTGGTGCCCTCCGAGGGCCGGCTGCCGGTGGACCCGTCCTCCGACCTGCCGGATGGCTTCACCGAGGACCAGCGCAACCAGCCAGGTGGATTTACCGGCGATCCCGACGTGATGGACACCTGGGCGACATCGTCGCTGTCGCCGCAGATCGCCGGCCGGTGGGAGGACGACCCTGACCTGTTCGCTCGGCTGTTCCCCTTCGACCTGCGGCCACAGGCTCACGAGATCATTCGCACCTGGCTGTTCGCGACGGTCGTGCGCGCCCATCACGAGCACGGCAGTCTGCCGTGGACCGACGCGATGATCAGCGGTTGGGTGCTCGACCCCGACCGCAAGAAGATGGCCAAGTCCAAGGGCAACGTCGTCACCCCGGTCGAGCACCTCGACAAGCACGGCTCGGATGCCGTGCGCTACTGGGCAGCCAGTGCCCGCCCGGCTACCGACACGGCCTTCGACGAAGGCCAGATCAAGGTCGGCCGGCGGCTCGCCGTGAAGCTGCTCAACGCCTCGAAGTTCGCGCTCGGCTTCCCGGAGGCGCCCCCCGGGCCCGCCACGACGGCCCTGGACCGCGCGCTGCTCGCCAAGCTCGCCGACGTCGTCGACGAGGCGACCCGGGCCTTCGACGGCTACGACCCGGCCCGCGCGCTCGAACGCACCGAGACGTTCTTCTGGACCTTCTGCGACGACTACATCGAGCTGGTGAAGAACCGGGCGTACGGCGAGGACGTCGATGCTGCCGCGTCCGCCCAACGCACCCTTCGGCTGGCGCTCGACACCCTGCTCCGGCTGTTCGCGCCGGTGCTGCCCTTCGTGACCGAGGAGGTCTGGTCCTGGTGGCGGGAAGGTTCCGTGCACCGGCAGGCCTGGCCGTCCGCCGCCGAGCTGCGGGCCGCCGGTGGGGCCGAGGGCGACCCGGCCGCGCTCGACGTGGCCGGTGAGGTCCTCACCCACGTGCGTAAGGCAAAGAGCGACGCCAAGACCTCGATGCGGACCCAAGTGACCCGCTTCGTCGTGACGGACAGCCCGGCGCGCGCGGCCCTCGTGCGGGCTGCTGCTGTCGACCTCGTCGGTGCTGCCGTGGCGGTCTCGCTCGACGTCGTGGACGGCGCCGCGCTGGCCGTCGAGGTCACGCGGGCCGCCGCGGAGTGACGGTCGAGCGGGGCATGGCGGCGCTCGCCGGCCCCGG
>JBKKBU010000376.1:0-3081 GCA_046713755.1 Mycobacteriales bacterium | reverse complement strand
GCGGCGACCAGCCCGCCGGCAAGCGGGCTGCGGCGATGTGCCGGCGGCCGCGCGGGACGCGGCATCCCCGGGACGGGCGGGCGCAGGAGGGTGTCAGTCATGGCTGCCTCCGACTGTCGCAGCCGGTCCGGCCGTTGCTGCTGAGAAACGCCGATCGGCGTGCAACCTGAGGGCCCGCGACCGCGTGTGTCGTCTGTCAGGGTGGCCACGACCGAGGAGACCAAGGATGGACAGCAGCGAGTTCGACGCGTTCTACGCGTCGAGCGCGCCGCGGCTGGTGCGCCAGCTGCATGCGATGACCGGCGACCTCGGAGACGCGCAGGACTGCGTCCAGGAGGCCTTCGCACGGGCCTGGCAGCACTGGGACAAGGTCGCTGGTTATGACAGCCCGGAGGCCTGGGTCCGCACCATTGCCTGGCGACTCGCGGTGTCGCGGTTCCGCAAGGCGCGCACCGGCCGTGGGGCACTGCGCCGGCACGGGGTCACCCCCGACGCGCCGGCCGCCAACGCCGACCGGGTCGCTCTGGTGGCCGCCCTGCGCCAGATCCCCGAGGCGCAGCGGCGCGCGGTCGTCCTGCACCACGTCGCCGGCCTGTCGGTGGAGGAGGTCGCAGCCGAGACGGGCTCGCCGACCGGCACCGTCAAGGCGCGGCTCTCCCGGGGCCGCGCGGCCTTGGCTCTCCTGCTCTCCGACTCCCCCACTGAGGTGCGCCATGTCTGACCCCTTCGACAACCTGTCCGCCCTGGGCGATGGCGAGCCATTGGCGCTCGCACCCGCTGCGGCCGTCCGGGCCCGTGGCGAGCAGCGCCGCCGGACCATCCGCACCACCGTCGGACTCACCGGCGCTGCAGTGCTCCTGGCCGCCGGCGCCGCCTTCGGGCTGGGGCAGACCGGCGGGACGCCCGACTCGCTCGCGCCGGTCGCGACTCCTGAGCCGAGCGCCTCGCCGACCGTGGACACCACCTCTCCCTCCGACGTAGCTGACCAGCTCCGCCGCGCGCTCTTCAACGCCGACGACGCCGACACGGCTCGCTCCGGCACCTGGACCGTCGTCGACCTCCCGTTGCCGGCAGTCCCCATCACCTGCACCGTGGGCGCGAGCGCCGAGCGAGTCGACGGCGAGGCGCACCGCACCCTCCAGCACCGAGACGGGCAACGGCTGTTTCATCAGGTGATCGTCTACGCGGACGAATCCGGCGCGTCGGCGTCGATGGAGGATCGCCGGCGCAAGGTGCGCGACTGCTCGAGCTCACCTCTCGCCTCATCCGGGGCGACGGGCACGCGGTACATGGGCTTTGCCGCAGAGCCCGGGAGCCACGGCCCCGATGCCATCTTCGTCGAGTCGTCGACGTCGTGCGGCCCGGAGAAGGCATGCCCCAGCCGGCGGGTGCGCTACGCGGCACTGCGGATCCAGCGCGCGGTCGTCGTCCTCGAACTCGACTACTTGGAAGAGGATCCGATCTCCTCGGCCGAGCAGCATGCCCTTGCGGAGCAGCTGGCCGAACTCGCACACCGAGCGGGCCAGCGCGTCAACTGTGCCTTCGCCAACGACTGCCGCCTCGAGCCCTACGTCGCGTCCCGCTTGCCGCGGCCGGCGATCCTCACCCACGGTGGGACCACCTGGGTCGTGATCCTGGCGGCCTCGAAGGACAAGTCCGACTCCCGACTCGCCGCCGCAGCGAGCGCCTCGCGAGCCCTCGGCTACCTCGGGACCGACCCCTATGGCCCCTACACGTGCGCGGACCCCGGCCCGGAGGGGTTCGGCTTCGAGCGACAGGACGACGTCTACGTCTCCGAGCTGCACTTCGCGACGCCGGCCGACGCCGATCGCTTCGTGGCCGCCTACGAGCCCCCCGTAGTCAAGATCGTCAAGACGATCAGCTACTGCCTCGACTGAACCGCCGCAAAGCCTCCGCCGTACACACCGGGACGGTGCCGCACCCGCGGCACTGTCCCGATGTCATGGAGGCCTCGTGCACTGGCGGTTCGCGCAGGGCGCCCTGCGCCGCTACCTGCGACGGTCGTACGACGCCAAGCTGCTCGCCCAGCTGCACGAGTCCCACCCGACGCTGTCGGCGTTGGCCGCCGCGCACGACATCGCCAAGCGGCATGCGTTGGCCACCGCCGAGGGCTCCTTCCGGACCGGACCGGGCGGGGCGGTCCGGACCACCCGGCGCACCGACCGCGCGGTGCTGGCCCTGCTGGGTCGGGCTGCCCGCGCCTACCGCGTCGACGTCGAGGAGCTGCGCGCGGTCCGCGACCACGACCGGGCGGTCGCTGCCGAGGCCTTCCTGCGAGCGCCGACAACCCACGAGAACCGCGACCGTAACGACCAGCGCAGTCGTCGTACCGCCTGACCTGACGGCCGACGGGACCGCTCTGCACACGAAGTGATCGGCAGTGGGGCTCCGTGAGCGTGCGGGCACCGTCGCAACGATCACTTCGTGTGCGAGAAGGGCCCGGCGTACGACGAAGGCCCGCGCTCACTGAGCGCGGGCCACGTCGTAGCAGGGTTTCTAGAGGTTCTGCATGATCTCGCGCATGAGCGCGGCGGTGGCGGACGGCGTCTTGCCGACCTTCACGCCGGCGGCCTCGAGGGCCTCCTGCTTGGCCTGGGCGGTGCCCGACGAGCCGGACACGATGGCGCCGGCGTGGCCCATGGTCTTGCCCTCGGGAGCGGTGAAGCCCGCGACGTAGCCGACGACCGGCTTGGTGACCGAGGCCGCGATGTAGTCGGCCGCGCGCTCCTCGGCGTCGCCACCGATCTCACCGATCATCACGATCGCGACCGTCTCCGGGTCCACCTCGAAGGCCTTGAGGCAGTCGATGTGGGTGGTCCCGACGATCGGGTCGCCGCCGATCCCGACGGCGGTGGAGAAGCCGAAGTCGCGCAGCTCGAACATCATCTGGTAGGTCAGGGTGCCGCTCTTGCTGACCAGCCCGATCTTGCCGGGGTTCGGCGCGATGGTGGCCGGGATGATGCCGGCGTTGGCGGCGCCGGGGGTGATGAGGCCGGGGCAGTTCGGCCCGATGATCCGGGTCCGCTCGCCCTTGTCGACGTTGTACTGCCAGAAGTACGC
>JBKKBU010000375.1:0-4443 GCA_046713755.1 Mycobacteriales bacterium | reverse complement strand
GTCCTCAGCTCGCCCGGGCCACTCGCCCCGCCCCCGCTCGGCACCGGCCCCCGCGGCCCGTCCAAGATCACTGGTACATCAGCACGGTTTCGGGGCCGGAAAAGCGTGCGGATGTGCCTGTGATCTTGTAGGTCAGCCTCGAAGCCGGGCTCGGGCGGCGCAGCGGGCGTGCTCCTCGAGGATGCGCGCGCGGGTCGCCGCCGGCTGGCGACGGACCTCGAACCACGTGACGCGCTCGGTCCACCACCCGCGGCGCCAGATACCCCGGTCGCGGCGCCGGTCCCTGGCCACCATGCGCTCGCCCTCGTGGGCCTTCTTGCCGTCGAACTCGACCGCCAGCAGCACCTCGCGATCACCGAGGTCCACTCGCGCCAGGATCCAGCCCTGCTCGTTGACGATCTTGACCTGGGGTTCCAAGGCGGGCAGCACCGGGAGCAGGAGCAGCCGAGTGAGCGTCTCTCCCGGCGACTCCGACCGACCGTCGGCTGCGGATACCGCGGCACGGAACGCAGGCGCACCCTCATCGCCGAGGTGCGCGTCTGCCATCGCCTGGAGCTCCGCCAGCGTGCACAGCTCGTCGTGCAGCGCAGCGTCGATGGCGCATACCAAGGCCTCGTGCGTCAGCAGCCGGGCGCAGTCGAACAATGTGCGTGCGGGGCTCAGGATCCAGATCCCGCAGTCGAGCCTGCGTAGGTCGCCGGCTTGCAGGGTCAGCCTGTGGCGGTGCAGCTCACGTTGCGGCTCACCCGCGACGATGAGGTTCCGTTGCCGGGTCCAGGTGTGCACGTCGTCGAGGCGTTCTTCGTCCGCGCCGGTGGCCGGGTCCCGGTCGTCGATGAGGGGCAAGCCCCAGCAGCGAGCGGCGGTCCGTCCGGAGGCCACCGCTGCAACGATGGTCTTCTTCTTGGTCGGGCTGCGGCGGCTGCCGAAGCCACCCGAGGCGATCAGCGCTGCTGCAGCCCGCTGCTCCGCATCGAGGACGACGCCGCCCTCAGCCAGCACCCCTGGCCAGGGGCTCTGCCAGGTGCCGTTGCGCACTCGGCGGTCTACCTTGCCTCGTCCGAAGCGCGCGACGGCCGCCGCGCGGGTCCAGACCCCGAGGGTGCCGGCGCCGAGGGCGGGTGCTTCGGCTGCGTCGGGAACGCTGGCGTCGGGTCCCTCGCGTGGGTCGGGCGTGTCGGGAACGCTGGCGTCGGTTCCCAAGCGTGCGTCGGGCGCGTCGGGAACGCTGGCGTCGGGCTGAGCGGCTGGCATGCCCGCGACTCTGGCGCGCTCCCTGCCTGCGTGGGGCCGTTCGAGGCACCTGTGGATATCGTCGCCGACAGGTCCGGTCCACGTTCACTGGTACAACAGCGCGGTTTTCGGGCCTCAGATCCGTGCCGATGTGCTGTTGATCATGAAAACGAGGGCGGGACGGGGCTGGGACGTAGCCTGGGGGGATGCCCGGCGAGTCTGTGTTCCCCCTGCTCGAGCCGTTGCTCCCGCGCGTCCAAAAGCCCATCCAGTACGTCGGGGGCGAGCTCAACTCCCAGGTGAAGCCCTGGGAGAGCGCGGACGTCACGTGGTGCCTGATGTACCCGGACGCCTACGAGGTCGGGCTGCCCAACCAGGGCGTCATGATCTTGTACGAGGTGCTCAACGAGCAGCAGGGCGTCCTGTGCGAGCGGACCTACAGCGTCTGGCCGGACTTGGCCGGCCTGATGCGCGAGGCGGGGGTCCCGCAGTTCACCGTCGACGGCCACCGTGCGGTGCGGGACTTCGACGTCCTCGGGATCAGCTTCTCCACGGAGCTCGGCTACACCAACATGATCGAGGCGCTGGACCTCGCCGGGATCCCGCTGCACGCCAAGGACCGTGACGAAACCCACCCGATCGTGCTGGCCGGTGGGCACGCGGCGTTCAACCCCGAGCCGATCGCGGACTTCATCGACGCGGCCGTCCTCGGTGACGGGGAGCAGGCGGTCCTCGAGATGACCGAGATCCTCAAGCGGACCAAGCGCGATGGCCTCAGTCGAGCCGACACACTGCTCGAGCTGGCCAAGACCGGCGGTGTCTACGTGCCGCGCTTCTACGACGTCGACTACCTGCCGGACGGCCGGATCCAGCGGGTCGTGCCGACGCACCCCGACGTCCCATGGCGGGTGGTCAAGCGCACCGTCATGGACCTCGACGAGTGGCCCTACCCGAAGACGCCGCTGGTCCCGCTGGCGGAGACCGTCCACGAGCGGATGAGCGTCGAGATCTTCCGTGGCTGCACTCGTGGCTGCCGCTTCTGCCAGGCCGGGATGATCACCCGCCCGGTCCGGGAGCGTTCCATCACCGGCATCGGCGAGATGGTCAAGGCGGGACTCGAGGCGACCGGCTACGAGGAGGTCGGCCTGCTCTCGCTGTCGAGCGCCGACCACTCCGAGATCGGCGACATCGCCAAGGGCCTCGCCGACCGCTACGAAGGCACCCAGACGAGCCTGAGCCTCCCGAGCACCCGGGTGGACGCCTTCAACATCGACCTCGCTCAGGAGCTGAGCCGCAACGGCCGCCGCTCCGGCCTCACCTTCGCTCCCGAGGGAGGCAGCGAGCGGCTGCGCAAGGTCATCAACAAGACCGTCTCCAAGCAGGACCTCGTCGACACGGTCACGGCCGCCTACTCGGCCGGCTGGCGGCAGGTGAAGCTCTACTTCATGGCCGGGCTCCCCACCGAGACCGACGCCGACGTCCTTGAGATCGCCGACATGGCGCGAGCAGTGATCCAGGCCGGGCGCGTCGCCACCGGCACCCGCGAGGTCCGTTGCACCGTGTCCATCGGCGGTTTTGTCCCCAAGCCCCACACGCCGTTCCAGTGGGCGGGTCAGCTCGGCCACGAGGAGACCGACCGGCGCCTCAAGCTGCTGCGGGACGCGATCCGTGACGACAAGTCCACCGCCAAGGCGATCGGCTACCGCTACCACGACGGCAAGCCCGGCATCGTCGAAGGCCTGCTGAGCAGGGGTGACCGGCGCATCGGGGCGGTCATCGAGCAGGTCTGGCGCGACGGCGGTCGCTTCGACGGCTGGAGCGAGCACTTCTCCTTCGAGCGCTGGATGGCGGCCGCCGCGAGCCAGGGCGTCGACGTCGACTGGTACACCACCCGCGAGCGCACCCAGGACGAGGTCCTGCCCTGGGACCACCTCGACAGCGGCCTCGACAAGGAGTGGCTCTGGGCCGACTGGCAAGACGCCCTCGACGAGACCGAGCTCGACGACTGCCGCTGGATCCCGTGCTTCGACTGCGGCGTCTGCCCCCAGCTGGGCACCGAGATCCAGATCGGCCCGACGGGGCAGAAGCTCCTGCCGCTCTCCGTGGTCTGAGTGGCGAAGAAGCCCCCCGGCCTGCCCCAGCCGGCCCCCGTCCAGCGCATCCGCCTGCGCTACGCCAAGCGCGGGCGGCTGCGCTTCACCAGCCACCGCGACATCGCGCGTGCCTTCGAGCGCGCCCTGCGGCGCGCCGCCGTGCCGATGGCCTACAGCTCCGGCTTCAGCCCGCACCCCAAGGTGAGCTGGGTGGGCGCCGCACCTACCGGGGTGGCGAGCGAGGCGGAGTACGTCGAGATCGGGCTCGCCCGGATCGTCGATCCCGAAGCGTTGCGGGTCGCGCTGGACGAGAGCTTGCCGATGGGTCTGGACGTCCTGGAGGCGGTCGAGGCTCCGGTGGGGACCAACTTGCCTGACCGCGTCCAGGCGTCGGTGTGGACCCTGCGCCTGCCCGGCGTCGACGTGGAGCAGGCCCGGGCCGCGGTGGCCGCGTTCACGGCTGCCGACGAGGTCATGGTGGAGCGCCTCACCAAGGACGGGGTACGGCGCTTCGACGCCCGCGGACCCGTCGTACGGCTCGGTGTCACGGCCGGTGACGCGACGTGTGCGACACTTCACCTGGTTGTTCGGCACGTGACGCCTGCTGTTCGACCCGACGACGTCCTTTCCGCACTGCGTGCGGTGGCCGACCTCGTGCCGCCGGTGCCTCCCGAGGCCACCCGGCAGGCGCAGGGCCCACTGACCGCGGACGGCGAGGTCGGCGACCCGCTCGCACCCGATCGTGGACACCCGTCCACCGGGGCAACGCGACAGGACGTCGGCCCCGTGCAGGTCGACGCCGGCGCCTGAATCTCTTCAGACGCACCTTCTGACTTTTTTCCGCGTCGGCCGTCTTGGCCGGTGCGGCACGACCCCCGGGGTCGCCGCGGTGCGTCAGCGCGGCGACCGGACGGAGCACCCTTTGCTCGACGACGAGCCCACCAGCGACACCCCGAACGACACGCCGAACGACACCCTCGGCGACGCCACCCCGGCGCGCGCCCCGCGGCGACGCGCTACCAAGGCGGCCGCAGCGCCGGCCCCGGTGAGCGAGCCGGCCGCGAGCGAGCCGGCCGAGACCGCTCCCGCCAAGAAGGTCCCTGCCAAGAAGGCCCCG
>JBKKBU010000374.1:0-4434 GCA_046713755.1 Mycobacteriales bacterium | reverse complement strand
ACCTTGCTGCCGAGGATCGCGTTGGTCAGCGTGGACTTGCCGGCGTTGGGTCGGCCGACGAAGCAGGCAAAGCCGGACCGGAAGGGAGTGCTCACCCCACCAGTGTCGTGGACGCCCGCCCCGCCCGCCCTCAGGTGGACAGGGTCTCGCGTACGACGCCCTCCGGGCCCGCGACGAGGACGGGCGTCCCGACGCCGAACTCACGCAGCACGGCGAGGTCAGCGCCGGCGACCGGCTCCGCACTGACAACGGCGGCCGCCTCGAAGGAGCGAGCACCCGAGGACGCTGCCGCGGCGACGGCGGCCCGCAGCGCCGACGTGGTCAGCGCGGGGTCGAGGTTCTCGACGGTCGCGCCGGAGTAGGTCCGGCCGTCGACGTCGCGAACCGCAGCGCCTTCAGCCACCGCCGTGTGCGGGGCGTGCGCCCGGAGCCGGGCAGCCCGGGCCAGGGTGACCAGCTTGGCGTCCTCGCTGCCCTCGGTCATCGCTCGTCCTCGGGGACCCGGCTGACCAGGAGCGTCCCGATCCGGTTGCGGCGCCCCTTGGAGCTCTCCGCGACGAGCTGCAGCCCGTCGATCGTCACGGTGGCACCGGGGATCGGAACCCGTCCGAGCAGGCTCGCCAGCAACCCACCCACGGTCTCGACGTCCTCCTTGGGCAGCACGACGCCGTAGAGGTCCTCGAGGTCCTCGATCGGCAGCCGGGCGGTGACCCGCCGGGTGCCGTCCGCGAGCTCCTCCACCGGCGGGTCCTCGCGGTCGTACTCGTCGGTGATCTCACCGACGATCTCCTCGACGATGTCCTCGATGGTGACGAGACCGGCCGTGCCGCCGTACTCGTCGACGACGATCGCCATGTGGCCGAGCTTGGCCTGCATCTCCTTGAGCAGCTCCGCGACCGGTTTGCTCTCCGGCACGAACACCGCGGGACGCATGACCTCGTCGAGCTTGACGCGTTCGCCGCCCTCCTGCCGCTCTTTGCGGACCAGGTCCTTGAGGTAGACGACGCCGAGCACCTCGTCGGCGTTGTCGCCGATGACCGGGATGCGCGAGAAGCCGCTGCGCAGCAGCAGGTTCATGGCCTGCTTCACGGTCTTGCCGCGCTCGATCACCACGATGTCGGTGCGCGGCACCATGACCTCGCGCACGATGGTGTCGCCGAGCTCGAACACCGAGTTGATCATGTCGCGTTCGGACTCCTCGACCACGCCCCGCTGCTGGGCGATCTCGACGAGGTCGCGCAGCTCAGCCTCCGACGAGAACGGCCCGTCACGAAAGCCCTTACCGGGGGTGACGGCGTTGCCGACGAGGATGAGCAGGGTGGGCAACGGCCCGAAGACCCGGACCAGCGCCCACGCGATCCCGGCGCCGAGAAGAGCGACCCGCTCGGCCTGCTGCCGACCGATGGTCCGCAGGGCCACGCCGACGAAGACGTAGTCGACGACGACCATGATGGCAACGGCGAGCACCACGGCCTTGGACCCGGCGATCCGGTCCACGCAGTACGACGTGACCAACCCCGCAGCGGACAGCTCGCAGACCAGGCGGAGCAGCAGCAGCAGGTTGCCGATCCGGCGCGGCTCCTCGAGGACCGCGGCCAGCCGCCGCGCCCCTGGACGCTCCTCGCGGACGAGCTCGGTGACGCGCACCCTGGAGACCCGCGAAAGCGCGGCCTCCAGGCAGCCCAGCAGTCCCGCCAACAGCACGAAGACGAGCGCGACAACGATCGGACCGCCGTCGGTGAACAGGCTCACCGGGAGCGGGCCTCCTGCCAGGACGTGAGCAGCGCGGCCTGCAACCCGAACATCTCGGCGTGCTCCTCGGGATCGCCGTGGTCGTAACCGAGCAGGTGCAGCACCCCGTGGGTGCACAGCAGCTGCAGCTCGTCGGCCGCGGTGTGGCCCGCGCCGGCGGCCTGCCGCGCCGCCACCACCGGGCACAGCACGACGTCGCCGAGCACAGCTGGCCCCACCTCGTCGCTGTCCTCGGTGGCGCCGTGAGCACCGTGGCCGACCCCGCGGGATCCACGCAGGTCGAGCTCGTCCATGGGGAACGCCAGGACGTCGGTCGGACCGGGTTCGCCCATCCACCTGACGTGGAGCTTCTCCATCGCGTCGACGTCGACGAGCAGGATGGACAGCTCTGCCAACGGCGAGACGCCGAGGGTGTCGAGAGCGTGTCGGGCGACCCGGATGAGCATCGCCTCGTCGACGACCTCCCCCGACTCGTTGGCGAGCTCGATGCTCATCGGCCGGACCTCCGGGTGTCGTCCCGACGTCCGGGAGTGCGCTGTGGGCCTCGACTGCTCAAGTGGGCCTCAACCTCGGCGTCGTGCTGCGCATACGCATCGATGATGCGGGCGACCAGCTTGTGACGGACGACGTCAGCGGACGTCAGCTCGGCGAAGTGGACGTCCTCGACGCCGTCGAGGATGTCCCGGACGATCCGCAGGCCGCTGGTCGCGCCGCCAGGCAGGTCGATCTGCGTGATGTCACCGGTCACGACGATCTTCGACCCGAAGCCGAGCCGGGTCAGGAACATCTTCATCTGCTCGGCCGTGGTGTTCTGCGCCTCGTCGAGGACGATGAAGGCGTCGCTCAAACTTCTACCCCGCATGTACGCCAGGGGCGCGACCTCGATCGTGCCGGCCGCCATCAGCCGCGGGATCGACTCCGGGTCGAGCATGTCGTGCAGGGCGTCGTAGAGCGGTCGCAGGTAGGGGTCGATCTTGTCGAACAGCGTCCCGGGCAAAAAGCCCAGCCGCTCACCGGCCTCGACGGCCGGGCGGGTGAGGATGATCCGGTTGACCGTCTTGGCCTGCAGCGCCTGGACGGCCTTGGCCATGGCGAGGTAGGTCTTGCCGGTGCCGGCCGGTCCGATGCCGAACACGATGGTGTGCCGGTCGATCGCCTCGACGTAGCGCTTCTGGTTGACCGTCTTGGGCCGGATCGTGCGACCGCGGTTGGACAGGATGTTGAGGGTCAGCACGTCAGCCGGGCGGTCGCCGCTTGAACGCAGCATCAGCAGGGACCGCTCGACCGAGTCGCCGGACAGCTGCTGACCCTGGTCGAGCAGCGCGAGCAGCTGCTCGAACAGCCGGGTGCCGAGCGCGTTGTCCGCCGCCGAGCCCGTCAGGGTGATCTCGTTGCCGCGCACGTGGACATCACTGTCGAGGGCTTCTTCGATGACGGCTAGCAGCTCGTCGCGACTGCCGAGCAGGCTCACCATGGAGTGCGCCCCGGGCACGACGATCTTGGTGGTCACCTGGGCTGGCGTCTCGGACATGTCGGTTCAAGAGTACCCGTGGAGCAGGTGACTACCCGGGTGGCCAGGACAGCCCACGGCCGCCCAGGACGTGCACGTGGAGGTGGTGCACGCTCTGCCCGCCGTCGTCGCCGGTGTTGGCGACCAAGCGGTAACCGCCGGTCAGCCCTTCCTGCTCAGCCACCTGCGTGGCCGCCACGAGCACCTCAGCGAGGTACACCGGGTCGGCGCTGGCCAGCGCCGCCAGATCTGGGTGGTGGTCGCGCGGCACCACCAGCACGTGGGTGGGTGCCTGCGGCGACACGTCGCGGAAGGCCAGGGTCCGCGGCCCCTCGTGGACGACGTCGGCAGGGATGTCGCCAGCGACGATCCGGCAGAACAGGCAGTCGGTCATGGGACTCTCAGCTTCGGGTGAGGTAGAGGCCGACGCCGCCGCCGATGCCCAGCAGCACACCGGCGGCGACGATCAGCTGGATGAGCCGGGTGAGCTTGTCACCGGCCGCCGTCGACGAGGAGGCAACGGCCTTCTTGGTCGGTGCGACGGTCGGGTCCGGCGTCCCGTCGAGCAGCCCGGGCGATGCCGTACCGACGCCGAAGCCGCCCGTGACGGGCGGCAGGTTGCTGTCGGGCGTTTCGCGGATCACCGGCGCGTCACTCGTACGCCGGGGGCGCGGGCTCGAGGTCCGCACTCTCGTGCGGGTCGCGGTGGCGGTCGGCTCTTCGGTGGGCTCCTGGGTAGCCGTTTCAGAGGGCTGCGGAGAAGGCGTGCGCGAAGGCAGCGGGACGATCCCGGTGGGCGACGGCGACGCGGTCGCCGGCGCGCGGGTCGGGGAACGGCCCGGGGAAGGCGTCGACGATGCCGGCGCGGCCAGCGCGGTCCCGGCGCCCCCGACGAACGCGGGGGCCGCGACGGTGCTCAGGGCGACAGTGAGCACCGCGCCCAACAGCGGACCGGCGATCAGCAGCCGGAGCGGCAACACAGTGGGCACCCGCCGATCGTAGGCGCGCGCCTCGTCGTACGGGGGCGCTCTGGGGTGTAAACCGATGTCGAGGACAAGGCGTCCTACGAGCATGGACACGGCTACGGCATCGATGGCGGTGCTGTCTGGGGGTGCGGTGGAGGCGTCCGACCGGGCCCTGTCACCGGATGCGGTCCTGACGCAGCTCTACAC
>JBKKBU010000373.1:0-6321 GCA_046713755.1 Mycobacteriales bacterium | reverse complement strand
ACCCCGGCCGCTGAGAGCTGCTCGGCGATCAGCTGCAGCGTCTTGGTCTTGCCGGTGCCGGTCGCGCCGGCCACCAGACCATGCCGGTTCAGCATGGACAGCGGCATCCGGATCCGCGAGTCCGGATGGGCCTCGCCATCGAGCACGGTGGCGCCGAGCTCCAGGGCTGGTCCGTCGAAGGCGTAGGCCTTCCCGATCTCTGCTGCCGCATCCTTGGTCATCCCGGCAACCTAGACCGCGACCACGCCTCCCGTCGCGGCGTCCAGCCGGGCGCTCGCGTTGACGCACAGGACGGGGCAGCCCTCGCCGCCCGCTCGCGTGCGCAGCGGCGTCACTAATCCGGCGTACGACGTGGTGGTGCCCTGCGCGTCCGTGGTGCTCGCCGTGACGCGCAGCGTGCCCGCCTCGGTCTTGCGGGACAAGGGGAGCTGCAGCACGCCGCCGGTGACGACCTCGCTGCACAGCCCGTCGATGCAGGCCTTGGCGCTGGTCACCCCGGGCGGCAGCGTGAGGCGCAAAAGCGACTCGCAGCCGATCAGCGAGCAGGTCGGGCCACTGGTGCCGCAGCCGACGACGGCGGCGATCGCGGCGACCTGGTACCAGCGCACGCGCCCAAGACTAGGGTCATCGCTGTGAGCGACCTCCTGGTGTGGATCGACTGCGAGATGACCGGGCTCGACACCGGCTCGGACCTGCTCATCGAGGTGGCCGCACTGGTGACGGACTCGGACCTCAACGTGCTCGGCGACGGGGTCGACATCGTGATCGGCGCAACCCGCGAGGAGCTCGACCGGATGCCCGAGGTCGTCCGCGACATGCATGCCTCCTCCGGACTGACCGAGGCGGTGCTCGCCTCGACGGTGACGGTCGCCGAGGCCGAGCAGCAGGTGCTCGCCTACATCCGGTCGCAGGTGAAGGAGCCCCGCAAGGCGCCGCTGTGCGGCAACTCCATCGCCACCGACCGCGGCTTCCTGGCGCGTGACATGAAGGAGCTCGACGAGTTCCTCCACTACCGGATGGTCGACGTCTCGTCGGTGAAGGAGCTGGCCCGCCGGTGGTACCCGCGGGCCTACTTCAACGCCCCGAAGAAAGGCGGCGGCCACCGCGCGCTGGCCGACATCCTTGAGTCCGTCGAGGAGCTGCGCTACTACCGGTCGACTGTCTTCGTGCCTCAGCCAGGGCCGTCTTCGGAGGAGGCCGCAGCAGCCGCTGCCGCCCTCCGGCCGGAGCCGTCGGCCGGCTGACGCGCTCCGCTATGCTTGCCCGCGCTTCATGGTGGGTGTAGCTCAGCTGGTAGAGCACCGGGTTGTGATCCCGGTTGTCGCGGGTTCGAGCCCCGTCACTCACCCCAGGATTGCTTCGGCTTAGCAGCGATATTTGCTTCTTGCCCATTGCGCGGAAGGCCCCGAAACCAAGATCGTGGGGCAGCGTGGGGCAGAACGCACGCTCACTGGATGCATGGGGCAACAAGCCCGGTTGTCAGCCCTCCCCCACAGGTCAGCCTGGCTGCTGGTCGTGAGCGGCCTCGTAGGCGCGAGCTGCCTCATCGTCCTTGGCCGGATCGCGCGGCCACGTACTGAGGGACCGCCTGAGGTCGGCAACGGCGCCCGGTGCAAGTCCGTAGGGGGCGAAGTCGTCGTCCTGCAGTAGGTCGAGCTGACGCATGGCGAGAGCCACGTCACCTGGCCCTTGCCCTGGATCGCGCTCGAACAGCAACTGGAGCAGGGTGCGGCGGTCGTAGTGGCCGAGCGTCGCGGCGACGTCGATGAAGTCGCGCGGTAGGCCCCGTCCCACCATCGCTCCGACCTTCGAGGCGACGGCGTCGTCGCGGTGCAGGACCAAGCCAACGCTCATCCGCACCGCGGGGTGGGCCCTCCAGTCGCGGGCGAGGTCGAGGATGACTGCGCGCGTCGAAACCGAGACGTGCAGGCGGGCGAATTCGCCGTCCGGCGCCACTTCGGAGGTCACGAGATAGCCAGCGGCCTGCAGGGTTGCGGTCACGATCGCTGCTGCCTGCCCAGGACCTCCGGGTGTCGTCGTGAACAGGTCAACGTCCTGCGTCGGCCGATACAGCATCCCGTGCGCGATCAAGGCGTTCCCGCCCGCGAGAGCGAAGGACCATGTTTCCGTCGCGGCCAGAGCGATCTTGGCTACCTCAGCCTGGAACGGCTCGAGGTCGCCGCTTGGCGGGTGCGGTCCGTTCACGCCGCGGGGACGTCAGGTCCGGCGCCGCGGCGAGCCAGCTCTGGGTGACGGTCCTCCCAGGCCCGTCGCACCGGCCGTGGCAGGTAGAGGTCTGGCCACAGTGCCACGAGGGTGTCCTGCTCCAGCCAGGTCGTGAGGTCGCTTTCTGCTGCGGCCTCGGCGAGGACGATGCGGTAGGCCAGCGCCCGCCGGTGGGGATCCGCGAAGTCGTACGACGCAGGAGCTGACGAATCCAAATGAAGGGGTAGCTGGTGTATCCCGGAAGTCGGGCCTCGCAACGCGGAAAGCTCAGGAGCCACGACGATGGTGCGCAGGGCGCGGCCGCCACCTGTCCCGCGCTGCCTGGTCGTGGTCATGCGTCCATCATGGCGGCTGCCGCGCCTTTCGTCGCACAGGCGGACACCCCACGGTCATTCGGTTCGTGTATCCCAGACTCTGACGCCGCGCTCGGGTTGTTGGCCGTCCTGCTGCGCCGACTGTCGTTCCGCCACCTGGAGCACGACAACCGGGATGATCTGGTGCAGGGGCCGCCGTGGGGCAAACGTGGGGCAGACGTGCCCCTTACATGAACCGACCACGCTGGTTGTCCAGTGCTCATTCGTGCTCTAACGTTCGTGAAGTCGTCTACAAAATGACCTTTAGCGCAGTTGTGATCCCGGTTGTCGCGGGTTCGAGCCCCGTCACTCACCCCAGGAACGGTTCACGGGGGCCCCGACGGTAGGGGCGGGTTCCGGATGTGGTGATCTTGCCCGCGTGGCACGCCTCGCTGATCGCCACATCCGCGCGGGTGCAGCGTTTCCCGGCGGCCCGGCCGGGCGAAGTGGCGATCGCTATCTGGCAGGCTCGGGAGCGGCGTCGAGGTTGACTCCGTTGGTCGACGCGGTGAGCATTCGCCAAGCGTCCGTCACCAGCTCCTTCAACCGCGCGCGATCGACCTTCGCAAGCCGCAGCATCACCAGCGGCCAGTCGCCGTAGCCGGGGGCGGTGAAGAACACCTCGGGCTCACCCAGTAGGAGCGCCTGCTTCTCCGCCTCATCCCCCACGAACAGCACCGCAATATCGGTCCGGATGACGCGCGGCTTGCCAAGACGGCGCTCCGGATAGGACCAGACGAACCCCTTGCCGGCGACCCGGAAGTCGTAGCCGTGGCTCTCGATCTCCACGACCCCGGGCAGCGAGAGCGCCAGGTCGCGGACATCACCGTCGTCAGCCACAACTGCTCCCCTCAGCAGCGCCATCGGGTGGCCACGCTACCCAGGCACAACGACAGCTGGGGTGACGGAGGTCGGTCTTACGGTGCAGCCTGCTGCAGCAGTCGGCCTGACACCTCACGCGCAGTCAGCTCGCGCAGGTCAGGCGAGCAGCAGGCCGGAACTGCGCCAGCGGTTGAGCCGCTCCGGGCGAACCGTCACGGTTCTCGAGGCGCACCTCGTCGCCGACGCCGCCACTGCCAGTGCAGGTGGCGCCGCCGAGCAGGATGCGGGCGTAGGCCGGCTCGGCCCGGTACACCGAAAAGGTCTCACCGTCATCGCCGCTCGTCCCTTCGCTGCCGCCCCGGAACGAAGGACGACGGTCGGGCGTCCAGGCGATGTGAAGCTCCCGGCCGCCCAGGGTCGTGCGCAGCTCACCGGTGGCGGTGGACGGGTCAAGGCGCACAGCAGCGGGGGCGAGGCGGGTCTCGAAGTAGTCGAAGCCCACACAGCCCGAGGCGTCGCAGTCGCTGACCTGCAGGGTCAGCCTGGGACGCGCGGCGTCGGTGACGGTGAGGCGGATGCGCTGGGACGTGCCCTCGTCGCCGGTGAGGGTGAGGTCGGCCAGCGCGAGTCGGGCCTGGGCGACCGGCGCCGCTTCCGCGACCAGGCCCAGCGGGACGGCTACGAGGGCGGCGGCGAGCAGCGGGATGGTGCGGCGCATGAGGGCTCCCAGGATTCGGTGGTCAACTGCGAGGTACACGCCGGATGAGTTGGTGAGGTTCATTCCGATATGAGGTGAACCTTCGCCACCGCTCGGGCGTGTACGTCGAGAGCGGATGGCACTCGGCAGGGGGACATGGCGATCGACGTGGGAGTAGAGCGGGTGGGCGGCGCACAACGAGGTGCCGGCCCGCCCGGCGATCAGCCGCGTGACGAGGCGGCGTACATCGCCTTCTACGAGGAGCACTTCCGCAGCGTGTCCGGATACGCGCTGTCGCTGGTAGGCGATGTCGGGCTGGCTGCGGACGTGACGCAGGAAGCCATGACCCGGCTGTACCTGCGCTGGGGGCGGGTGCAGGATCCGCGGACCTGGGTGTTCTTCGTGGCGACCAACCTCACCCGCGATCACTGGCGACGGGCCAACCGGGAGCGCCGGCTCCTCAGCGCCCTGGGCCAGGATGCGCAGCCGCATGACGCCGCCCACGACCCGTGGCTGCGCGACCTCGTGGAGCGCCTGCCGGTCCGGCTCCGCGAGCCGGTGCTCCTGCACTACTACGCCGACCTGCCCGTCGAGCAGGTGGCCAAGGCCATGCGTCGCCCCGTCGGCACCATCAAACAACGACTGCACCAGGCGCGCGCGCAGCTCGCGGGCGCCATGGAGGGATCCCGATGAACACCCCGATGCGCCGACCGCAACCAGGTCCGCCGCCGCCCGCCGTAGGGGCGCAGACCGCCATTCGCACCGCGCGGCATCGCCGACAACGGGCCCGCCTGCTCACCGGCGGCGGGGTTGCCGCGGCCCTCATCGGTGTCGTGGCCGTCAGCGTGCTGACGGGGAGCACGCAGGTGCTCTCGGAGGACCGACTCAACGTGGCCGCCAGCCCCACCGCCGGACCCGAGGCGAGCGACCCACCGGCCTCAGCGCAGCCGTCAACAACGCCGTCGGCGACCTCGACCGCGGCAACGAGTGCGTCCCCGTCAGTCGCCGCAGATCCCAGCGCCCCGGCCCCGGCGTCGGGTGACGACGGGCAATCCCCTTCCGGCGAGCCGGCGGCGGGTCAGGATTCGACCACCCGCTACCGGACGCCGGCCATGACGCGCACGGCGACGCCCGTGAGGACGGCGCCCGCCGGGTCAAGGTTCTGCGCAAGTCACAGCACGGACAACCAGGTCAAGAGGCGACTCAACTGGTGCTTCGTGGTCAGGGCCGAAGCGACGCCTGCTGGGCATCGACTCTCCCTGGAGATCTGCCGTGACGACACCGGCCCCGGGACGCTCAGCTACCGCGACGCCCTCGAGACCGACCTCGCCGTGCTGGCCGGCGACCAGGAGGTCTGGCGCTGGTCCGCCGACCACTCCCCGCAGGGCGCTTCCCACACCCTGCAGGTCGGCAGCGTCCAGTGCTTCACGTGGACCGTGGACTGGACCGACGTCGACCGCAGCGGGGCTCCGCTCAAGCCCGGCAGCTACAGCCTGCTCGCGACGACGTTCGCCAGCGAGCTGCAGGAGCTGCCGTCGGAGCGCACCACCTTCGAGATCAGCTGACCTCTGCCTGACCGGGCTCGGCGGGCCGCCCGTGGGAGCGGCGTACGACGACACCCGCCGATACGAGAGCCAGGGCGACCAGACCGAGGGCCGGGAGGTCCGCACCGGTGGCCGGCAACGCGGGCTTGGGCGCCGCGACCGGAACGACGACCGGCTTCGGCAGGACGACACCAGGCGGCGGAGCCTGGACGGCCGTGCCCAAGGCGGCGGCTCCGCGGCTGACGGGGACGACCAGCCGGGACTCGCGCAGCTCGATGGTGTTGGTCGCCTGGGTGTCGTCGGGGTAGAGCGCCTCGTCGGTGTTCATCGACATCAGCGCGACCCCGAGCAGGCCACCTTCGGACACGACAGCGTCGACCGGTTGGAACTCGACGACGGCCTGCCACGGCGTGCCCGGCACCAGGTCGGTGGAGGTCCGCAGCCCGTCACGGTTGCGCGAGTTGAGTAACCCTCGGGTGACCACCTGACGGCGACCGCTCTCATCCTGCACGAACAGCACCGGGGTGAGGTACGTCGACGCCTGGTCGGTCGTCACCTCGAGGTGCAGCCGCGGGACGCCGGACACCCGCACCTCGGTGTCGACCGGCGCGCCCACGAACAGCACGCCGCGACCGGTGGCGGCCGCCGTACCTCGGATGACGTCGTCCTCCGACAGGGC
>JBKKBU010000372.1:0-2545 GCA_046713755.1 Mycobacteriales bacterium | reverse complement strand
GGTGGGGGTGAGGGGAGCTTAAATGCGGGGGGCGAGTGCTTCGGTACCTCGCATGTCGTTGTCTGTTTTGGCCGAGGGCGGACAAGCCGCTTCTCCGGATCCAGTTGGGAAAAGCGGACGTTCGTTTCCCTCGCCATGTAGGAGTAAATCCGAATGCCAGGTTACCCGCGTAAATCGATTGTCCGACTAGGGAGGACTGGAGTTTGACCGACCTTAAACATATCACAGAGCTCATGATTGAGGACGCGGCCAAGTCTATTGACTACGACGAGAGCGGGCGGGCCACGACGACAGTCTTTGTTCCTGAGTCGTGCAATACGAGCGCAGCGTGGGGGCCGGTCATTTTTGGAGAGAGGCATGGACTTCGGATTTACCGACCGGCAGCGGCAATTGCAGGAGCGCGTGTATTCCCTTTGCGCGGCGTTTCCCGCGAGCGCAGATGGGCAAGCCTCGGACGCTTTGAGCACCTATCCGGAGGACCTTCACCAGGGCCTTTGTGAGAAAGATATTCTGGGGCACTGCCTGCCACGGGCTCATGGGGGGGGCGACGGCGGATTTCTTGACCTGGCGCTCATCGCGGAAACTCTCGGCGCCCACAGCAACATCGGGCTGAATATTTACTTCGTGAATATGGCGGTGGGGACACTCCTGGCGCGCGCTGGAAGCGCCGACCACAAGCGCAAATTTCTCGACCCGCTCGTCAAGGGCAGCTTCAAGGGATGCTTCTCGCTGACCGAGCCTAATGCCGGGTCGGATGCCGCCGGCGTTGCGTGCGAGGCGGTTCGCGACGGCGATCATTATTTGCTGAACGGCGTAAAGCTGTGGGCCACCGGCGCCGCCGTCGCCGACGCCATTCTTGTCGTCGCGCGCACCGGCGCACACGCGAAGGCCGGTCAGGCGTTGAGCATGTTCATGATTCCGGCGGGCGTTGACGGCCTTGTCGTTACGCCGATCGAAAAGCTGGCCGGCAACGCCATGGCGTCATGTGAATTGACCCTTCAGGATGTGCGTGTCGCCTCCGAGGCGCGCATTGGCGCCGAAAACGAAGCTTGGTCGCACCTTGTGTACAGCGGTGCGATGGAGCGCCTTACGGTGGCGGCCGGCAATCTCGGCGCTGCGCGGGCGGTATTTAACCTCGTTGCGCCATTCGCCCGCGACCGGTGCCAGTTCGGCCAGCCGATCGCGTCCTTTCAGTCGATCCAGCATCAGCTCGTCGATATGGCGACGGAGATCGAAGCGATGCGGTGGCTCGTCTATTCGACGGCATGGAAGCATGACCAGGGCGAGGCCTGTGCGAAGGAAATCTCGATGGCCAAGCTCTACACGACCGAGCGCCTCAACGACATCGTAATGCGCGGTATGCGGATTTTCGGCGGGCGCGCCTATCGGAAGGGCCACCCCATGGAACGGATGTTGCGGGAGTCGCTGCTGAGTCTCTATGCCGGGGGCACGGGCGAAATCCAACGCAATATCATCGCCAAACGTTTGGACTTCTAGGCCGTGTACTCATAAACGGGAGCTGCTTCAGCCCGGCGCTCTACAACCAGCGCAACCTGGTCGAGCGCTTCTTCAATAAACTACAGACACATCGCCACGCGCACCTACAAGCTCAGCTCGGCCTTCCTCGCGATGATCAAGCTCGCTTGCATCCGCCTACGCCTGCGTCATTATTTGCCCACGGCTGAGTTGCACTGGCGGAGGGCGGGAGCTTCTCCGCGCTTGCCGGCATGGTTTACATTATGACACCCTCGACTTAGACTGCGAGCGAGTAGGGAGACTCAAAAATGGAGAGGCGGAAGCGCCTGTCCGCTGCGTTGGGGGCGCCGGGCGATGGAGCGCGACATTTCGTTCTGAACTGGCTGGACGGACGCCCTGTCAGGCGTGCATTCCACCGACGTCTTGGTTCGCCCTTTTTAGTCCGCCCGGAAGAATTAGGGGCAAAGACCTCGTGAATCCTGTGCCGGGCGAAGAGCAGCAACGGATCTTCATCAGCTATCGCCGGTCTGGAAATGGCGCCGGGTTCGCGCTCGGCCTCTACGAAGGACTGCGATCGGTTGTCGGCGCCGACAATGTGTTCTTCGATGTTTCCGAAGGATCGATCAAGGTCGGGCAATCCTGGCGCGACGCGGTTCGCGAGGCGATCGCGCGCTGCAATACCTTGCTCGTCATCGTCGATGACCTGTTCGAGCAGACCATCGCGCGCGAAGACGATCCCCTTCGTATTGAACTCGAGTGCGCCCTCGAGCTCAATGTGCGGCTGGCGCCGGTCTATATTGGCGGCATCAAGCCGCCGAGCCGCGACCAGCTGCCCGAATCCTTGCATGGTTTCCCCGAACTTCATGCCTCGCGCATCCGCCTCGAAACCTCGCCCGCCGACATGCAGGCGGTCATCATCGAGGTCACTGGCATGGGATCGCGACGTCAGGAACATAGCGCCCCCCGAGCCGAACTAAAGGCATCGACAAGCCGTATGCCGGTCACCGGCCGCGAAGTGTTCGGTCGCGAAGATGAAATGGCGCGTCTCACCGATGCCTGGGCGTCGGGC
>JBKKBU010000371.1:0-9386 GCA_046713755.1 Mycobacteriales bacterium | reverse complement strand
GCCCTCGCCACCACCGGACTCGACGACGTCCGGGTAGAGCGTGCCCTGCACGAGGAAGTCCACCGGCTCGTCTGCTGAGACCTCCCGCGCTGCCTCCTCGAAGACCCGGATGAACTCACGACCGATCGCCATGCGCTTGGCCTCCGGGTCGATGACCCCGGCAAGCGCGTCCAAGAACCGCTTCTGCGCATCGGCGACGTGCAGCTTCACGCCGGTCGAAGCGACGAAGTCCTTCTCGACCTGCTCTGCCTCGCCCTTGCGGAGCAGCCCATGGTCCACGAAGACGCAGGTGAGCTGGTCCCCCACGGCGCGCTGCACCAGCGCTGCCGCGACCGCCGAGTCGACGCCGCCGGACAGGCCACAGATGACCCGCCGGTCGCCGACCTGCTCGCGGATCCGCGCAACCTGCTCGTCGACGATGTTGACCATCGTCCAGGTCGGTCGGCAGCCGGCCGCCTCGAGCAGGAAGCGCCGCAGGACCTCCTGACCCCGCTCGCTATGCAGCACCTCGGGGTGGAACTGCACGCCGTACAGGCCCTGCTCGCGGTTCTCGAAGGCGGCCACCGGGGTCGCATCCGTCGTGGCCGTCACCGTGAAGCCGGGTGGAGCCTCGGCGACTGCGTCCCCGTGCGACATCCACACCGACAACGCGTCGGGGAACCCTGCGAACAGCAGCGAGTCACCCGTGACGGCGAGCGCTGTCCTGCCGTACTCCGCGGTGCCGGTCTGGGCGACCCGGCCGCCGAGGGCGCGCGCCATCGCCTGGTGGCCGTAGCAGATCCCGAGCGTCGGGACCCCGGTCTCGAAGAAGCCGGGCGGGACCTGCGGCGCCCCTTCGGCGTAGACCGAGGCGGGACCACCGGACAGGATCACGGCCTTCGGGGCGCGCGCGCGGATCTCCTCGGCGGTGATCGTGTGCGGGACGATCTCGGAGTAGACGTGGCACTCACGCACCCGGCGCGCGATGAGCTGGGCGTACTGGGCGCCGAAGTCGACGACGAGGACGGTGTCGGTCTCGGGGTGCGTCACCTCCCAGAGCCTACCGAGCCGGTCGGCTTGGCGCCGCGCTGACTACGAGGCGTAGGTGCGGAGCAGGACGGGGGCGTAGGCGCCGGACTCACCGCTGAAGGTGATGTCCATCGCGGCACCGGTGCCGGCAGTGACCTTGGCGCGGCCGGTGCTGTCGGTCCGCACCGTGACGGTGCGACTGCTGAACCTGAAGGTCACGTTGCGGCCGGCCAGCGCCTTCTTAGTCGGGTCGTCGTCGGTCAGCTGCACCGTCACGGTGCGGGTGCTGCCGGTGCCGGCCACGGCCTTGCCCAGGCGGGTCGCCTCGAGGACGGTCGTGATCGCGCGGTTGAGCGTCCGGGGCGGGTTGCCCGAGTCACCGGCGAAGGTGACCACGAGGTTGCGCTTGCCCGCCTTGTCCCGGGCGGCGATCGTGATCTTGGCCTGCCCTGCTGCGTTGGTGGTGCCAGTGGCTACCGGCGAGGTGCCGTGCTTGCCCGTCACCTTCTTGCCCGACAGTGGCTGGCCGGACGCGCTGGTGAGGGTGACCGTCGTGGTGAACGTGTCGCCGAACTGCACCCGGGTCGGCCCGCTGAAGCGCATCGTCGTCCCCGGAGCGGGCGACCCGCTGGGTACCGCCGTCGCTGTAGGCGTGGCCGACGACGAGGGCTTGGGGGACGCCGACCCCGACGGGGTGGGGGACGCCGACCCGGAGGGGGCCGCCGTCGCGGTGGCGGAGGGTGCCGGCCCTGGCGCGGCCGCGCAGCCCACGCCGCCGTAGTTGTAGGCGAGCGCCGCGGCCACCGAAGCCGTGTCAGAAAGGATGTCGCTGTTGGGATCGGGGCTGGTCTTGGCGTACGCCTTGGCCGACATGTTGGTCAGGGCCAGCCCGGCCGGCTCGGCGCCCAAGATCGTCTTGAGGTCCGCCGCTGAAAGGTTGTAGGTGATCGTGCTCGCCTTGTGGTCGTAGACGACCTTGTACGACGCTGCGGCCACGGCGGCGCCGCCGACAGACACGCTGGAGGTGGCCGGATAGGTGAGACTCGGAAAGCTGATGAAGCGTCGGCTGCCGAGGACGACGGCCTTGCCATTGGCGGTGAAGGCGAAGTCGTGACGGTCCCCGTTGAATAGGGCCGTGGTGTAGTCCTGCAAGGCGACCACCCTCACCTGGGCGGTGAGTCCGGCGCCGTCGCCGGCGACGGCCAGTGCCGTGAAGTAAAAGTAGCCATCAGGCGTCGGCGCTCCGGTCGGCGGTATCTGCGTGGCCGGCACTTGCGCGTCGCCGGCCGCGTCGACCGCCGAACAGCCCGTCGCGACGTCGGCCGCGAAGGACACCGACAGCACGCCGGCTCCCACGATGGCGGCGATGGCGCCGCCTGCGACAAAGCGGATGGTGGTGGCGCGCTGCGACACAGGCTCTCCCAGGACAGGTGACGCCGCGAAGAGCGGCGCCAACCGGACTAGTTCGCCATCCCGGTGCCTTTCCCTGCCGATCGGCAGGGTGCCGTGGCTACGCCCTCGTGCTGGTCTTGGCTGCGGCGTACTTGCCGGCCAGCCCGGCGTAGGTGACCGTGACAGCCTGGCCAGGGAGGAAGCCGCCAGCCTTCGCGACACCATTGGCGCCGGTCTTGGCGGTCCGCTTCACGGAGCCCTGCGTGAAGGTGACGGTCTGCCCGGCAACCGGCTTGCGGTCGTCGTCGAGCAGCGTCGCGGTCACCGCACCCGTGCCGCCCTTCGCGGACAGGACGGTCTTCTCCAGGGCGACCTTGAACGGCATCGTCAGGTCCGACTTGTCGAACGCCCCGGCGCCGGCGAAGGCAGCCGTCAAAGTGGCCGTCCCCGCGGTCGACTTCACCGTTGCCGCGAGCCGGGCGACGCCGTCCGCACCAGTCGTGACCGTGGCGGTGGTGCCGGCGACGGACAGCACGATCGGCTGGCCGGCGAGGGGCGCACCCGCGCCGTCGGCGAGCTTCACGGCCACCTTGGCGACGTCACCGAACTGAGCACCGATAGCGCCGACGTTGGTGAGCGTCGTCGGCGACGAGAAGCACGCGTTGTCCCCGACCGTCCAGGTCTCCTTGGCCGTCGAGGCGGCAGCGTTGGCAGCAGCGGTCGTGTCTACGGTCAACCCCGTGGCCACGTACTGCGCGCCGCTACGGCCGACAACGGCGGTCAGCACGGCACCGGCGACGAACTCGCCAGCCGTCGCCTTCGTCAGCTCGGCCGTCGGGATGGCGATGGTCACCGTGCTGTTGGCGATGTCGAAGGTGCCCTTGATCGTCGACGCCACCCGGGTGCCGTCGACGAGCATGCGGCTCTGCGGGTTGATGCTCACCGGCGCAGTCGCCGTGGCACCCGCAAGCGTGTCGATCGCGGTGCCGAAGGCGGCGGGGTCATAGCCGGTGGTCACGAGCTGTACGACCTTCTTGCCGGCGGTGAAGACGGCGGTGAAGGAGTGGCCGGGAGCCGAGGACGGGCGGGTGGCCAGCTTGTCGACCTTGAGGAAGGCGCGGGTCATCTCTGGGGTCGACTGCAAGGTGATGCCCAGCAGGTCGAGGTCTGCCTCAGCCGGACCGGGGCCACCGACCAGCGGGCTGACGACGGCGTCGGCCTTGACGTCGGGGTAGGTGAAGCAGCCGGCGGCGGGCAAGCCCGCCGCACCAGCGGCAGGCGGGCCGGACGGGGCCGGGCTGGCCGATCCACTCGGGCTCGCCGACGCCGTCGGACTGGCCGAGGACGAGGGGCTGGCTGAGGCCGTCGCGGACGGGGTGGCGGACGCGCTCGGGGCGCCGGTCGCGCTACCGCTCGGGGCGGGTGCGCCCCCCGCCATCTCACACTCGGCACCGACCACGGTCGTGAGCTTGGTCGCGCTGTCGTCGTAGGGCGTGACCGGGAAGGTGTCCACCTGGTTGCTCGAGTAGCTGCTGAGCGCGCTGATCGCCTGGCCGGCAACGGGCTTGCCGCTGGCCTTGGCCAGCTCGCTGATCTTGCCCGTCAGGGTCACGGCCTTGGTCTTCACGTCGTACGTCGCCGTGACGACGCCCTTGGGTGTTGCCGTGCTGCTGTCGAGGAAGCCCGCATCAGCCCCGAAGCCGGCCGGGGCGGTCTGGCCCTGGAAGCGGGCCCGATCGGTGTACATCGTCATGGCGACACCGGCCACGGTGAACGTGAAGCCGAACTCGTCACCCGCATCGCTGGAGTTGGCCTGCAGGCCGTCGGTGGTGATGACGCCGACGATCGAGTCGCCCACCGTGCCGAACGACGACTTGACGATGTCCATGTTGGTGTCGCCGGTCTCCGGCAGCCCCGCCTGGTTCGTCGAGGAGTCGCCCTTGGGGGCGGTCCAGGCGGGGCAGGCGTCTGCGCTCGCGGTCCCGATCCAGGCCGTCAACCCGAGGGTGGCGATGAGGGTGGCGGCGCCGGTGGCGGCGACGGTGCGGCGAGCGGCGGGGCGACCGAACTGGGACACGAGGGCTCCTGGGTGGCGGGCTGGGTTCCGCGGGTGTTGCCGTGCCTGATTCGACGTCGACCAGCAGACTCCTGCCCGGGCGACCTGGCCGGGACAGCATCGAGGGCGCCGCACCTGAGTGCGACGCCCTCGATGGGACACAGTCGGTGGCCCCCCGACCTCCGACCGTCCGAGCGGGAGCGCCGCCCCCGCAGCGCCTCCGGGGTATTTGTCCCATGTGCGCGCACCGGAGGAAAGTCATGTGTCGGGATCCCGACAGGCAGCAAGCAGCGCTGGCGCTAGCGGGCCATCCCCTGGGTGGTGAAGGACGGGGCCACCATGACCTCGACCTTCTGGAACTCCTTGAGGGAGGAGTAGCCGGTCATGGCCATCGCCTTGCGCAGCGCGCCGAACAGGTTGGTGGTGCCGTCGTCGGTCCGGGCCGGGCCGAGCAGGACCTCCCGCAGGGAGCCGACCTGACCGACGTTGACGCGGGTGCCGCGCGGCAGCTCGGGGTGGGTTGAGGCGTGCCCCCAGTGCCAGCCGCGACCGGGCGCCTCGGTGGCCTTGGCCAGCGGGGCGGCCATCATCACGGCGTCGGCGCCGCAGGCGATCGCCTTCGCGACGTCCCCGCCGGTGGTCATGCCGCCGGCGGCGATGACGTGGACGTAGCGGCCACCGGACTCGTCGAGGTAGTCGCGGCGCGCGCCCGCAGCATCGGCGATCGCCGTCGCCATGGGTACGCCGAGACCGAGCACGCCGCGGGTGGTGTTGGCCTGGCCGGGCCCGACGCCGACGATGACGCCGGCCGCGCCCGTGCGCATGAGGTGCAGCGCGGACTGATAAGTGGCGCAGCCGCCGACGATCACCGGCACGTCGAGCTCAGCGATGAAGCGCTTGAGGTTGAGCGGCTCGGAACGACTGCTGACGTGCTCGGCGGACACGACCGTGCCCTGGATGACGAAGATGTCCACGCCGGAGTCGAGGACGGTCTGGGCGTGCTCGACGGTCCGCTGCGGGGTGAGGCTCGCCGCGACCACCACCCCCGAGTCGCGGATCTCCTTGACCCTGGCGGTGATGAGGTCGGGCTCGATCGGCTTGGCGTAGAGCTCCCGCATCCGGGCGCCGGCCTCGCCATCGGGCAGCTCCGCCAGCTCGGCGAGCAGCGGCTCGGGGTCGTCGTAACGGGTCCACAGGCCCTCGAGGTCGAGGACGGCGAGCCCACCGAGGCGCCCGATGGTGACGGCCGTCTGCGGGCTGACGACACCGTCCATCGGAGCGGCTACCAGTGGCAGCTCGAAGCGGTAGGCGTCGATCTCCCAGGCCAGGCTGACGTCTTCGGGGTCGCGGGTGCGCCGCGACGGCACGATCGCGATGTCGTCGAAGCCGTAGGCGCGCCGGCCGGACTTGCCGATGCCGATCTCGAGGTCAGCCACGTCAGCGCCCGCTGTAGTTGGGAGCTTCGACGGTCATCTGGATGTCGTGGGGATGCGACTCGGCGAGACCGGCGGCGGTGATCCGCACGAAGCGGCCCTTCTCCTGGAGCTCGGCGATGGTGCGGGCGCCGACGTAGAACATCGACTGGTGCAGGCCGCCGACGAGCTGGTGGGCGACGGCAGACAGCGGGCCGCGGTAGGGCACCTGGCCCTCGATGCCCTCCGGCACGATCTTGTCGTCGGAGGCGACGTCGGCCTGGAAGTAGCGATCCTTGGAGAACGACTTCTTGCCGCGCGAGGCCATCGCCCCGATCGAGCCCATCCCGCGGTAGGTCTTGAACTGCTTGCCGCCGACGAAGATGAGGTCGCCCGGGCTCTCGTCGCAGCCTGCGAGCAGCGAGCCGAGCATCACGGTGTCGGCGCCCGCGACGAGCGCCTTCGCGATGTCACCGGAGTGCTGCAGCCCGCCGTCACCGACGACCGGAATCCCGGCCGGACGGCATGCTTTTGCCGTCTCGTGGATCGCAGTGATCTGAGGAACGCCCACGCCTGCGACGACTCGAGTAGTACAGATTGATCCAGGCCCCACGCCGGTCTTCACTCCGTCAGCGCCTGCGTCGACGAGGGCCTGGGCTCCCGCGCGGGTCGCAACGTTGCCCCCCAGCACCTGGACGTGGCGGGTGGCAGGGTCGGACTTCAACCGCCGGATCATGTCGAGCATCAGGCGGGCGTGACCGTTGGCCACGTCGGGGACGAGCACGTCGACGCCGGCCTCGACCAGCGTCGTGGCCCGCTCCCACGCGTCGCCGAAATAGCCGATCGCGGCACCGACGAGCAGCCGGCCGTCGGCGTCGTTGGAGGCGTAGGGGTACTGCTCGGACTTCACGAAGTCCTTGACGGTGATGAGTCCGGCCAGGCGCCCCTGCGCGTCGACGAGCGGCAGCCGCTCGCGCTTGTGCTGGCGCAGGATGACAGTGGCGTCCTCGCGGCTGATGCCGACCGGCGCGGTGACGAGCGGCATCGGGGTCATGACGTCGGCGACGTGGGTGGTGCCCCACTCGGCCACGGGTACGAAGCGCAGGTCGCGGTTGGTGATGATGCCGATCAGGGTCTGGTCGTCGTCGACGACCGGCAGCCCCGAGACGCGGTACTGCCCGCAGCGGGCGTCCAGCTCCTCGAGCGTGGCCTTCGGGCCGATCGTCACGGGGTTGCTGATCATGCCGGTCTGGGTGCGCTTCACGAGGTCGACCTGATAGGCCTGATCCTCGATCGAGAGGTTGCGGTGCAGGATCCCGATGCCGCCCTGGCGTGCGATCGCGATCGCCATCCGCGACTCGGTGACGGTGTCCATCGCGCTCGAGACGAGCGGGACGCGCAGCGAGATGCCCCGCGTGAGGCGGGTCGTGGTGTCGACCTCGCTCGGGACGACGTCGGTCTCTCCGGGCAGCAGCAGGACGTCGTCGAAGGTGAGGCCCAGGGGCGCGAGGAGATCGGAGCCGGAGTCGTCGATCTCGCTCATGGGGCCTTCCGCGTCGTCAGCGCTGGGGGAAAGGAGCAACTCTACCCGCAGCCGCTCCCCTATCGTGGTAGCCGATGACACCTCCAGCAGAGCCGGTGGACCCCTTCTCGGGTGACCCGGACGATCCGGCCCGCGAGCTCGCGGCGCTCGACGACGACGACATCGCCGAGGCGCCGCCGCTGACGCCTGCCGAGCGCGAGGACGTGCTCGAAGACCTCGAAGACCTCGAGGTGTTCGAGGTGCTGCTGACGCCCCGCGGCGTCCGAGGTCTGGTCGTGGACTGCGAGGAGTGCCGCGAGCCGCACTACTTCGGCTGGGACCTGCTGCGCGGCAACTTGCGCCACCTGCTCGACCAGGGCACCACCCGGGTTCACGAGCCGGCGTTCAGCCCCGACCCCTCGGACTACGTGTCCTGGGACTACGCGCGCGGCTTCGCCGACGCGTCCCTCGACGGCTGAGCGGTACACCTACACAATAGTAGGTGTACCTTTAGAATAGTTGATGTAGCCTAGATCCGTGGAACTCCAGCGCCCGTTCGCGCTCGTCACGTCCTCGGTCGACGGTGACGTCCTTGCGGTGCTCGCACGCGCCGACGCCGCGTTCACGACCGGCCAGATCCACCGGTTGCTCCCGTCGGTCTCGCAACAGGGCATCCGCAACAGCCTTCAACGGCTCGCGGACCAGGGCACCGTGCTCGCCGATCGGGTCGGGAATGCGTACACGTATCGCCTGAACCGCGAGCACCTCGCCGCTGAGCACGTGATCGGCCTCGCCAACTTGATGAGCGCGTTTCTCTCCCGGCTCACCCACGAGCTCGACGCATGGGACCCGAAGCCGGCCTACGCGGCGGTCTTCGGCTCGGCGGTGCGCGGCACGATGACCGCCGGGAGCGACATCGACCTGCTCCTGGTCCGGCCCGCCGGCGCCGACGAGGTCGCCTGGGACGCGCAGACGCAGGCGCTCGCCAGTCGCGTCACCCGCTGGACCGGGAACGACGCACGGACGCTCGTCCTCAGCGAGGCGGACGTCACCCCGGACGAACCGGTGCTGCACGACGTCCTCGCCCACGGCCTCACCGTGGCGGCCACGCACGAGTGGCTCGCCCGACGGCTCCGACGGACGAAGGCCCCAGTGTGATGGCCGCAACCAGCCCCTGCCCGAAGCACGTGCGGGCCGGGCGGCTCCGCAAGGCCGAGCAGTTCCTTGCCGTCGCACATGACGTCGAGGCCCTCGCGGACGATGACGCCGACGTGGGCGACGCCTTCGTGACCCTCTGCGTCCACGCTGGCATCGCGGCCTCCGACGTCCTGTGCTGCGCCGCGCTCGGCAAGCACGCCGGTGGTCAGAACCACAACGAGACCATTGACCTCCTGCGCTCGATCGACCCGGACACCGCGAGGCACCTCAGGACGCTGCTCGACATGAAGACCAAGGCCGGGTACACCTCGGTAAAGGTGAGCGCGTCCGAGATCAAGCGAGCGACGCGCGCGGCGCAAGCGCTCGTCGAGGCAGCGCGCCGAGCGCACGCAGCCGCCGGCTAACGTGACGCTGGCTGGCCTCCGGCCGACGAGACCCAGGAGATGCGGTAGCTGAGTGACTAACTCACGAGGCCGCGGCGGAAGCCGAGCGCGACGGCCTGCGCCCGGTCGTTGACGCCGAGCTTGCGGAACAGCCGGCGGGCGTGGGTCTTGATGGTGTCCTCGGACAGGTAGAGCTCGCGACCGATCTGGTTGTTGCTCTTGCCCTGGCTCATCCCGGTGAGGACCTGCAGCTCCCGCTCGGTGAGCTGCGCACCGGGGGGCGCCTGCCGGGTCGCCTCACGCGACGACAGCGCGCGCCGCAGCGATGGCTCCACGAGGTCGACCCCCGCGAGCGCGTGCGCCACGGCGGCGCACAGCTCCTCGTGGCTGACGTCCTTGAGCAGGTAGCCGCGCGCACCGTGGCTGACAGCCGCCGCGACCTGCTCGCGGTCGTC
>JBKKBU010000370.1:0-2524 GCA_046713755.1 Mycobacteriales bacterium | reverse complement strand
GGCCTGGCCCTGGCGGGCCCGCTCCAGCAGGGCGTCGACCTCCAGCCGCCGGGCCTGGCCGTCACCGGCGGCCAGCACCGCCAGGGCGGCCGCGACGAGCAGGCCGGCCCCGGCGGGCACCGTCCGGGTCGGGTGACCGCGCCCGTCGCTGACGACGTCGGTCACCGCGGCGTCAGCGTCCGGCGCGGACGTGCTCGGCGTACCAGGCGAACGACGCCTTGGGCACCCGCCGCAGCGAACCGGGCTCGACCGCGACCAGGCCGAACGTCTGCGTGTAGCCCTGGGCCCACTCGAAGTTGTCGAGCAGCGACCAGGCGAGGTAGTCCAGCACCGGGGCGCCTGCCGACCGGGCCCGCTCCACGGCGGCGAGGTGCTCCCGCAGGTAGTCGATCCGGTCGGTGTCGAGCCCCGCGCCGTCGTCGGCGAGGGTCGCGTCGGGGAAGGAGGCGCCGTTCTCGGTCACCCGCAGCGGGGTGCCCGGGAAGGCCTCGGCGACCCGCAGCAGCACCTGCTCGAGCCCGGTGGCGTCGATCTCCCAGCCCATCGAGGTGAACGGGGGACGCGGGTGGAAGCTGAACTCCGGCGCCTCCGGGAAGGCGTCGACGTCCTGGCCCACCGCGTCGACGGCGGCGGCGGGCGGCCCGATCCGGAACGGCGTGTAGTAGTTGACGCCGATCCAGTCGGCCGAGCCGGCGATCATCGCCAGGTCGGGGTGCACGGTGTCCGACACGTCCGGGACGACCTCCGGGTAGCTCCCGACGCTCAGCGCGTCGAGCCACAGCCGGTTCTGGATCGCGTCGACCGTGTCGACCGCGTCGTCGTCGGCACCGGGCTCGGCGCGCACCGGCGCCAGGTTGAGCACGATGCCGACCTGGGCGTCGGCGCGGCGGGCCCGCACCTGGTCAGCAGCCAGCGCGTGGCTCAGCAGCAGGTGGTGGGCGGCGCGGAAGGCCTCGTCGGGCTCGCAGCGCCCGGGGGCGAAGACCCCCGCGGCGTAGCCCAGGAACGCGGTGCACCACGGCTCGTTGTGCGTCGCCCAGACCTGGACCCGGTCGGCGAGCCGGTCGGCGACCAGCCCGCTGTAGTCGGCGAAGCGCAGGGCGGTGTCCCGCTCGGGCCAGCCACCGGCGTCCTCGAGCAGCTGCGGCAGGTCCCAGTGGTAGAGCGTCGGCATCGGCTCGACGCCCAGCTCGAGCAGCCGGTCGACCAGCCGCTCGTAGTGGTCCAGCCCGGCCGGGTTGACCGCGCCCCGGCCGGTGGGCTGCACCCGCGGCCAGGCGATCGAGAACCGGTAGGCGTCGACGCCGAGCTCGACCAGCAGCGCCAGGTCGTCCTCGACCCGGCGGTAGGAGTCGCAGGCGACCGTCCCGTCCGAGCCGTCCAGGACCACGCCCGGCCGGGTGCAGAACTCGTCCCAGATCGACGGCCCCCGACCGTCGGCCGTGCTCGCGCCCTCGATCTGGAAGGCGGAGGTCGCGACGCCGTACCGCAGGGGCTGCACGGGCCTAGGCCAGCGCGACCAGGTCGGCGAAGTCGTCGGACCACTGGTCCTCGACGCCGTCCGGCAGCAGCAGCACCTTCTCGGGCTGCAGGGCGATGACCGCGCCCTCGTCGTGCGTGACCAGCACGACGGCGCCCTTGTAGGACTGCAGCGCCCCGAGCACCTCCTCGCGGCTGGCCGGGTCCAGGTTGTTGGTCGGCTCGTCGAGCAGCAGGACGTTGGCGCCGGACACGACCAGGGTCGCCAGTGCCAGCCGGGTCTTCTCGCCGCCGGACAGCGTGCCGGCCTTCTGGTGCACGACGTCGCCGCTGAACAGGAACGACCCGAGCACCTTGCGCGCCTCGACCTCGGGCAGGTCCGGGCTCGAGGAGCGCATGTTCTCCAGCACCGTGCGGTCGGTGTCCAGGGTGTCGTGCTCCTGGGCGTAGTAGCCCAGCCGCAGCCCGTGGCCGGGCAGCACCTCGCCGGTGTCCGGGCTCTCGGTCCCCGACAGCACCCGCAGCAGGGTGGTCTTGCCGGCGCCGTTGAGCCCGAGCACCACGACGCGGGCGCCGCGGTCGATGGCCAGGTCGACGTCCATGAAGATCTCGAGCGAGCCGTACGACTTCGACAGCCCCTGCGCGGTGAGCGGCGTACGACCGCACGGCGCCGGCTCGGGGAAGCGCAGCTTGGCCACGCGGTCCTGCACCCGCTCGCCCTCGATGCCGGCCAGCAGCCGCTCGGCCCGCTTGAACATGCCCTGCGCGGCCTTGGCCTTGGTCGCCTTGGCCCGCATCTTCTCGGCCTGCGCGTTGAGGACCCCGGCCTGCTTCTCAGCGTTGACCCGCTCGCGCTTGCGGCGCTTCTCGTCGGTCTCGCGCTGCAGCAGGTAGGTCTTCCAGCCGACGTTGTACTGGTCGAGCTCGGCCCGGTTGGCGTCGAGGTGGAAGACCTTGTTGACCACGGCCTCGAGCAGCTCGACGTCGTGGCTGATCACGATCAGCCCGCCCTGGTGCTTCTGCAGGTAGCCGCGCAGCCAGGTGA
>JBKKBU010000369.1:0-9421 GCA_046713755.1 Mycobacteriales bacterium | reverse complement strand
GGCCCGGACGGTCGCGCGCAAGCCGGCGTCGAGCGCGCTGAAGGGCTCGTCGAGCAGCACCAGCGCCGGCGCGGGGGCCAGTGCACGAGCGACGGCGACGCGCTGCTGCTGCCCACCGGACAGCTCGTGGGGCATCCGGCCGGCCAGGTCGGCGAGCCCGACCAGGGCGAGGACCTCATCGACCCGGGCGCCGCGCCGCTCGCTGCGGGGCAGGCCGAACGCGACGTTGGCTGCGACGGACAGGTGCGGGAACAGCGCGCCTTCCTGCGGCACGACCCCGACCCGGCGCTTCTCCGGCGGCAGGTCTGTGACGTCGAGACCGCCCACCTCGATGGTCCCCGCGGCCGCGCGCTCGAAGCCCGCGACGCATCGCAGCAGGGTGGTCTTGCCGCAGCCGGACGGGCCGAGCAGCGCCACCAGAGAACCCACGGGGACATCGAGGTCGAAACCGCGGAGGACAGGTGCGTCGAAGGACTTCTGCAGGCCGCGAACCTTGAGGGCCAGCGTCACCGGGTGCCCCCCCGCACGACGAGGAGGTAGGTCGGGACGGCAGACAGGGCCACGAGCAGGGCAGCGTAGGGGGCGGCGGCGGAGTAGCTCGCGACGCCCGTCTCGGTCCAGATCCGGGTCGCGAGCGTGGCGGTCCCGGGGGGTGCCACGAGCAGCGTGGCGGGTAGCTCCTTCATGCAGGTGAGCAGGACCAGCGCGGCCCCACTGGCGATGCCGGGCATGGCCAGCGGCAGGGTCACCCGGCGCAAGACGGCCAGTGGCCGCGAGCCGGCAGACCGGGCCACCTCCTCCAGCACCGGCGGGGACTGCGCGGCTGAGGTGTGCACGGCCCCGACGGCGAGCGGCAGGAAGAGGACGACGTAGGCGAGCACCAGCATCGGCGTCTGCTGGTACAGCGGCGACAGGGCGTCGACGCGGATGAACAGGAACACCATCGCCAGCGCGATCACGACGCCTGGCAAGGCGTGCCCGACGTAGGAGGCCTGCTCGAGCAACCTTGGTAGCCGTCCGGCGCGCCGGGCCGCGAGCACTCCGACCGGCACTGCGAGGACAGTGGTCGCGACCGCCCCCCAGAGCGCCAGGCCGAGCGAGGTCACGGCAGCGGAGGCCAGCCGGTCGGCCGGGAAGGACTCGGCCGTGCCCTTCGCGGTCCAGTAGACCAACGCGGCGGCGGGAATGCCGAGCGAGAGCGCCCCAACCGTGGACAGCAGCCCCGTCGCCGGCCAGCGCCAGGCACCGAGCTCCACGGGCTGCGGGTCGCGAGCGCCGCCCTGCCCGATCCGGGCGTAGCGGGCGCGACCGCGGGTGCGGCCTTCGAGGAAGACCAGGCAGACGGTGACTGCCACCAGCACCAGGGAGAGCACGGCAGCGGTCTGCCGGTTGATCGAGGAGTTGTACGCGTTGTAGATGACGCGGGTGAACACGTCGTGGCGCATGATCGACGGCGCTCCGAAGTCCGAGAGCGAGTAGAGCGCGACCAGCAGGCCGCCGGTGGCGAGCGCCGGCCTCAGCTGGGGAAGTACCACTCGTACGAAGGCCTGCCGCGACGACAGCCCGAGCGAGCGGGCGACCTCCTCGCCCGCCGGGTCGAGCCGCCGGAGGCCGGCGATCACCGGCAGTAGCACGTAGGGATAGGAGCACGCTGTCAGCACGACGAAAGACCCGCGGAAGCCCACCAGGTCGGGGAAGAACGAGATCCAGGCAAAACCGGCGACGTAGGTCGGGATCGCGAGCGGCAGGGCAGCGACGACGATCCAGCCGCGCCGCCAGGGCACGTCGCTGCGGACGGTGAGCCACGCCAGCGTGACCCCGATCGTCAGGCAGGCAGCGGTGACCGATCCGGCGAGCACGAGGCTGCGGGTGAGCAGCTCGACGGTCCGGGGGCGCCACACCCGGTCGACGAGCTCGCCCGGCCCGCCTTCCAGTGCCCGCACCACGAGGTAGCCGATGGGCACCACCGCGACGACGGCGGTGAGGATCGCCGGCAGGACCAGCAGCAGCGGCGGCCGCAGGCCGGCGGCAGCCCGACGACCCGGCTCCGGGACCTCGTCGTCGCGCCGGGTGGGTGCAAGCAGGGTGGCCGTCAGGTCAGACCGACTTCGTCGAGGAGGGCGAGGGTCTGCTCGAGCGAGTCGAGCTTGGACAGGTCGATGTCCGGCGACTCCAGGTTCGCGAGCGGCGGCAGGCTCGGGTCAGCGGCGAAGCCGGCCACCAGCGGGTACTCCTTGGTGACGTTGGCGAAGAACTCCTGACCGGCCTTGCCGAGGAGGAACTCGATGAACTGCTTGGCACGTGGGTCGGTGTCGGGATCGTCGATGACGCCGACGCCACCGACGTTGACGAGCCCGCCGAGGTCGCCCTTCGGGAAGTAGTAGTTACGCGCTTTGACGGTGCCGGCGCCAGCCTCGGCGATCTTCTCGGCTAGGTAATACTGGTTGACCAGACCCGCGGCGAGCCGGCCGGAGTCGACCTCGTCGACGATGAGGGCGTTGCCCTCGAACGTCTTGGGCTCGTTGGCCTTGAGTCCCTCCAGGAACTGCTTGGTGACCGCTTCGCCCTTGGTAACCCGCATGGCGGTGACGAAGGCCTGGAAGGAGGCGTTGGGCGGCGCGATCCCGATCTTGCCGCGCCACTCAGGTTTCACGAGGTCGAACACGCTGGTGGGCAGCGTCGCCGTCGGCACGAGGTCGGGGTTGTAGACCAGGACACGGACCCGGCCGGAGACCCCGACCCAACGGCCTTCGCGACTGCGGAACTCCTGGGGCACCTTGGCGAGCAGCGCAGGTTCGAGCGCCGCCAGCCGGTTGGCCTGCTGCAAGGCCCCTAACGCGCCGGCGTCCTGGGACAGGAAAACGTCGGCCGGGGTCTTGGCGCCCTCCTCGAGGAGCGTCGCCGCGAGGTTGGCGCTGGAGCCGTACTTGACGGCGACATTGATGCCGGTGTCCTTCTCGAACTGCTCGAGCAGCGGGGCGATGATGTTCTCGTTGCGGCCGCTGTAGACGACCAGACCGCCAGAACCGCCGAGCTTGTCGGCTTCGCTCTGGGAGCACGCTGCGAGGGGCGTGAGCAGCAGGGCGGTGGCAGCGGCGGCGAGCAGCCGGCGGGGCATCACAACGTGATCTCTTTCGGACGGGGACTAAGGGCAACCTCACCAAACATACCGGGCCGACGCCCGGTCGGCCGGCGCTGGGGTCGCACGAAGGTCACTTCTGAGTCAGGTGCTTGCGGTTGCCAGAGATCATCACGGGCAGGTAGAACCGGACGGGGCACACCAAGCCCCGCAGATCTGGAGGATATGGACGTGGCAGACCTCAAGAAGGGCAGTCGGGTCACCGGCGGCGACCGCGACAAGCTCGCGGCCGACCTCAAGCGCAAGTACGAGTCCGGGCAGTCGATCCGACTGCTCGCCGAGGGCTCCGGTCGCTCCTACGGCTTCGTGCACCGCATCCTGAGCGAGTCGGGTGCCACCCTGCGCGGGCGCGGCGGCGCGACCCGCAAGAAGGCCAGCTGATCGCAGCCGACGGCGTCCTGCTCGAGCTCGACGGGCCGGTCGCGACGGTCATCCTCGACCGGCCAGACAAGCGCAACTGCCAAGACCCGGCCATGTGGGCAGGACTACGCGAGATCGGCCGACGGCTCACGGGTGACGTCCGTGTGGTCGTGGTGCGCGGCGCTGGCGCCTCGTTCTCCGCCGGGCTGGACCGCGCACTGTTTGCCACGATCGGAGCGGTCGGCACAGGGAGCGACGACGAGGCGCACAGCACGCTTTCGTCGTACCAAGAAGCCTTCACGTGGCTGGCGCGGCCATCCATCGTGAGCATCGCGGCCGTGCAGGCGCATGCGATCGGAGCCGGCTTCCAACTCGCGCTGGCCTGCGACCTGCGGATCGCGGCTGACGACGTGGAGTTCGCGATGGCCGAGGTCTCCTACGGCATCGTGCCGGACCTCGGCGGCACGCATCCACTCGTCGAGGCGGTCGGGCGGGCTCGGGCGCTGGAGTGGTGCGCGACCGGCCGGCGCATCTACGCGGCCGAGGCGCTCGCCACGGGCCTGGTCAACACGGTGGTGCCCCGCACCGAGCTCGAGTCGGCCACGGCGAGCCTGGTCACGGCTCTGCTCGCCCACCCGCGAGACGCGGTGGTCGAGGTCAAGGCCCTGATCGCCGGTGCCGGGTCGCGGACTCTCATCGAGCAGTGCGAGGCTGAGCGGGAGGCGCAGCTGCGACGGCTGCGCGACATGGCCGGCACAGGGGAGTAGCAACCGTGGACCTCACGCTCAGCGTCGAGCAGGAGGCCGTCCGCAAGGCGGTCCGGCAGTGGGTGGATGACGTCGTCACGCCGCCGTCGCTGCAGAACGACCGCGAGGAGCGGTTCCCCCAGGAAGCCCTCGACGGCCTGCGGCAGACCGGTTTCATTGGCCTGTCCATCCCCGAGCAGTACGGCGGCGGCGGTGGCGACCCGATGTCGTACGTGCTCTTTATCGAGGAGCTGGGCCGCGGCGACGCCAACGTCCGGTCGATCGTCTCGGTGCACCTCGGCCTCGTCGCCGGATCGATCGCCCGGTGGGGCACCGACGAGCAGAAGGACCACTGGCTGCCGCTGATGGCCACGGGCGAGGTGCTCGGCTGCTTCGGTCTCACCGAGCCGGACTACGGCAGCAACCCCGCGGACCTGCAAGCGAGCGCCGTCAAGCAGCCCGACGGTGGCTACATCCTCAACGGGACGAAGATCTTCATCACCAACGGCAACATCGCGGGGGTGACGCTGTTCATGGCGCGCACCGGCGGGGAGGGCGCGCGGGGGGTGAGCGCCTTCCTGGTGCCGAACGACAGCCCGGGCTTCGAGGCGCGCAAGATCAAGGGCAAGCTGGGTCTGCGGTCCTGCGACACCGCCGAGCTGGTGCTCCGCGATGTCCGGGTCGGCCCGGAGGCGCTGCTCGGCGGCGAGGAGGGCAAGGGCATCAAGGTCGCTCTGACTGCCCTCAACGACGGCCGGATCTCCCTCGGTGCGTCCTGCACCGGCCTGGGTCAAGCGGCCCTGGACACGATGGTCGCCTACACCAAGCAGCGCGTGCAGTTCGGCAAGCCGGTCGCCGGTCACCAGCTGGTGCAGGCGCTGATCGCCGACACCGCGGTCGAGGTCGACTGCGCCCGGTTGCTCACCTGGCGGGCGGCGGATCTCAAGACCCGCGGCGAGGACTACTCACTGGCGGCGTCGAAGGCGAAGTACTACGCCTCGGAGATGTCGGTGCGGGCTGCCAACGCGTGCATCCAGGCGCACGGCGGCTACGGCTACGTCGACGAGTACGCCGCAGGGAAGTACCTGCGTGACGCCCGCGTTACGACGTTGTACGAGGGCACCTCGCAGATCCAGCAGCTCATCATCGGCCGGGCCCTCACGGGGATCAGCGCGTTCTGAAGGGGGGCCGGCATGGGACCTGACGGCCCCGGCGGCATGGCCCCCTGGCAGATGATGCGGTCGTTCCGACGGGATCCGTCGGTGACCGAGAAGAAGCTCGCCCCAGGGACCGCACGGCGGATCGGGCGCTTCGCCGCGCCGTACAAGCGCGACCTGATCGGCTTCCTCGTCGTCATCGTCATCGGCTCGGTGGCCTCGGTCGCCAACCCGCTGGTCTTCAAGAAGATCATCGATGACGGCATCGGCACGAACCCGCCGGCCACTGGGCGACCGGGCCTGGTGCTGTCGATGGCGCTGCTCGTCGCCGGGCTGGCTCTGCTGGAGGCTGTCCTCAGCCTGTTCAGCCGGTGGTACTCCGCGCGCATCGGCGAGGGGCTCATCTACGACCTGCGGTCGCAGGTCTACTCGCACGTGCAGCGCATGCCGATCGCGTTCTTCACCCGCACCCAGACCGGGGCGCTCATCTCGCGCCTCAACAACGACGTCCTCGGGGCGCAGCAGGCCTTCACCGGCACGCTGTCCCAGGTCGTCAGCAACGTCATCGGGGTGACGCTCACCCTCATCGCGATGCTGGTGCTCTCCTGGCAGATCACCCTGCTGTCCTTGGTCTTGCTGCCGGTCTTCGTCATCCCGGCCAAGATCGTGGGACAGAAGCTGCAAGAACTCACCCGGGAGAGCTACGCCCTCAACGCCTCGATGAACAACTCGATGACCGAGCGCTTCAACGTCTCGGGTGCCCTGCTGGTCAAGCTCTTCGGCCGGCCGGAGCAGGAGGACGGGGCCTTCCGCGACAAGGCCGGTCGGGTCCGCGACATCGGGATCACCAGTGCGATGTACGGCCGGGTGTTCTTCGCTGCCCTCACCCTGGTGGCCTCGCTCGCCACCGCGCTGGTCTACGGCGTGGGCGGGACGCTCGCCGCGAGTGGCTCGCTGGGCGTCGGCACGGTGGTTGCCCTCGCGGCGTACCTCACCCGGCTGTACGGCCCGCTCACCGCGCTGTCCAACGTGCGCGTCGACGTGATGACGGCCCTGGTGTCTTTCGAGCGGGTCTTCGAGGTGCTCGACCTCGAGCCCATGGTCGCGGAGAAGCCGGGTGCCGCGGTGCTGCAGCCCGGCCCGGCCGCGATCGAGTTCGATGACGTGCACTTCCGCTACCCGCAGGCCTCCGAGGTCTCGCTTGCCTCGCTCGAGTCGGTTGCCGTGCTCGACAGCACCCCGTCGGTGCCTGTCCTCAAGGGCATCAGCTTCCGCGCTGAGCCTGGCCAGCTGGTCGCGCTCGTCGGCCCGTCCGGTGCCGGAAAGACCACCATCTCCCAGCTCGTCACGCGCATGTACGACGTGCAAGGCGGGTCAGTCCGGGTGGCGGATCTCGACGTCCGCGACGTCACCCTGCAGTCCCTGCGTGAGGCCGTCGGCGTCGTCACGCAGGACGCCCACATGTTCCACGACTCCATCCGCGCCAACCTGCTCTACGCCCGACCGGCCGCGACCGACGACGAGCTGTGGGCGGCCCTGGAGGCCGCCCAGGTCGGGCCGCTCGCCCGATCGCTCGCCGACGGACTCGACACCGTTGTCGGTGACCGCGGCTATCGGCTGTCGGGTGGCGAGAAGCAGCGGATGGCCATTGCCCGCCTGTTGCTCAAGGCGCCTGGCATCGTGGTGCTCGACGAGGCGACCGCCCACCTCGACAGCGAGTCCGAGGCGGCCGTCCAGCGGGCGTTGTCGACTGCGCTGAAGGGCCGCACCTCGCTGGTCATCCCGCACCGCCTGTCCACGGTGCGCGAGGCGGACCAGATTCTCGTCATCGACGACGGGCAGGTCGTGGAGTCCGGCCGCCACGACGAGCTGCTGCTGCGCGGTGGTCTCTATGCCGAGCTCTACCGGACCCAGTTCGCCAGGCAGGAAGAGCCGGCTGCCTGAGGCGCAACGGCTTCAGACCCCGAGCAGTCGGCGACGCGATGGGCGCAGGTAGACGGCCCAGGTGACCACGACGCAGACGGCGTAGAAGCCGATGAAGGCGACGTAGGCGGCGTTGCCGGCCCCGGTCTCCAGGAACGACTGCCGGAAGGCCACGTTGACGAGCACGCCACCGAAGGCCCCGACCGCGCCGGCGATCCCGATCAGTGCGCCGGACAGTCGGCGCGCCTCCCGGTCGGCGGTCGCCGTGTCGGCACCATCTGCGACCAGCGCCTGGGCTTTGGAGCGGAAGATCGCCGGGATCATCTTGTAGGTCGAGCCGTTGCCGATGCCCGACAGGACGAACAGCACGGTGAAGCCGATCACGAACAGCGGCAGCGATTTCTGTAGTGACGCAGCGAGCACGACCGAGGCGCCGGCTGCCATGGCGATGAAGGTGACGAGGGTGACCCGGGCGCCGCCCCAGCGGTCGGCCATGGCGCCGCCGACCGGTCGGATCAGCGAGCCGAGCAGCGGCCCGAGGAAGGTCAGGTACGCCGCGTCGAGGGGCGTCGGGAAGTCCGCCTTGAACTGCACCTGCAGGACCTGCCCGAAGGCGAAGCTGAAGCCGATGAACGAGCCGAAGGTGCCGATGTAGAGGAATGACATGACCCAGGAGTGCGGGTGCTTGACGACGTCCCGCATCGCCCGCTTGGCATTCTTGGCCGACGTGAGGTTGTCCATCCGCCACCAGGCCAGCGCAGCGGCGACCAGCACCAGCGGCAGGTACGCCGCGACCAGGACCCGGGGGTGCGCCGCACCGACGGTGGCCAGGACCAGCAGGCCGACCAGCTGTACGACGGGAACGCCGAGGTTGCCGCCGCCGGCGTTCAGCCCGAGTGCCCGGCCCTTGAGACGCTCGGGGTAGTAGGCGTTGATGTTGGCCATTGACGAGGCGAAGTTGCCTCCACCGACCCCGGCGACAGCGGCGACCGCCAGCAGTGTGCCCAGAGACACTCCAGGCTCGAGGACGAGGAGCATCAGCAGCAGCGGAGCGAAGAGCAGCAGCGCGCTGAAGACCGTCCAGTTGCGACCACCGAACGTCGCCACCGCGAAGGTGTAGGGCAGCCGCAGCACGCAGCCCACGAGGGCAGGCACGATGGTCAGGAGGAACTTGTCCTCGGGGGCGAAGCCGTAGGTGGGGCCGAGGAAGAGCACCAGCACCGACCACATCGTCCACACCGAGAAGCCGATGTGCTCGGACACGATGGAGAAGATCAGGTTGCGACGCGCGACCTGCTCGCCGCCGGACTCCCAGAACGTGGGGTCCTCCGGTCGCCAGTCGTCGATCCACCGCGACCGGGCCTTCAGGGTGGTCGTGCCGTCCAGTACTGCAGTCACGTCTCGGGCTCCTCCGCTGTCGAGTTGCGGGGGACGCTAGGAGCGCGCCGTGACCGCGCCGTCTCACCGCTGGTGCAGCTGGGTCACGTCTCGCGCACGTCGGCCACTGCGGACTGTGAGACCGGCTCGGCGAGCCGATAGCCGCGCTTGACGACTGTCTCGACGATGCGGCCGGCTGGCCCGAGCGCGGTGCGCAGTCGGGCCACGGTCATCTCCACGGCATGCTCGTCGGCCAGCGTGTCCGGCCAGGCGACCCGCAGCAGGTCGGTGCGGGACAGCACGCGCCCTTCGCCCTCGACGAGCGCTGCAAGGACCCGGGCCTGCTGGGTGGTGAGTGACACGCAGGTGCCGTCGACGACGACGTCGTGTCCGCGCAGCTGCAACACGTGGCCGCCGGTCCGCACCTCCCGGGTCCGGCGGACCGGCAGCTCCTCCACGACGGTCCGTACGAGCGCACCGAGCCGCGCGCGCTCCGGCTGAACGGTAGGGATGCCGAGCCTTTCGAGCGGGGCCGCCGTGACCGGTCCGACGCACGCCGCGAGGACATCGGATGACAACGCCGCGACGACGGCGTCGTGACGGGCCTCGTCCTGGGCCACCGTCAGCAGCGACGCGACCGCGGGTGCGCTGGTGAAGGTCACGCAGTCGACGACCCGCGTGGCGATCTGCTCCACCAGCTTGCGCAGCGGCCGGACGTC
>JBKKBU010000368.1:0-3206 GCA_046713755.1 Mycobacteriales bacterium | reverse complement strand
CGCTCGAACACCCGCGCGGCGTCGGCTGCCGCGAGGCCCGGACCGTCGTCGATCACCTCGACGACCGCGAAGCCGCTGCCTGGCGGGCCGCTGGCTTCGATCCGCACGGTCACCGTCGTGTCCCGCGGGGTGTGGGTCAGCGCGTTGGTCACCAGGTTGGCGAGGACCTGCCGCAGCTTGCTCTCGTCCCCGACCACCAGCGGCGGCACCTCGGCAACGGCTTCGAGCCGAACGGTGCGGCCACCTGCAACGGCCTGCGCGTCGTGCACCGCATCCGCGCCGAGCGCGAGCAGGTCCACCGGTGCCATCGCGAGCGGCCGCTGCTGGTCGAGCCTCGCCAGGTGGAGCAAGTCCTCGACCAGCGAGGTCATTCGCACCGACTCGTCCTCGATGCGCGCCATGATCCGCACCACCTCGGCACCGTCGGGGACGGCTCCCTGCCGGTAGAGCTCGGCGAAGCCGCGGATCGAGGTCAGCGGCGTCCGCAGCTCGTGGGAGGCATCGGCCGCGAACCGGCGGAGCCGCTCCTCCGACGCGGCGCGGGTCGCGAAGGCGGCCTGCACCTGCTCGACCATCTCGTTGAACGACGCCGACAGGCTGCCGACCTCGGTGCGGGGGTCGCGCTCCGGGACCCGTCGTGTCAGGTCGCCGCCGGCCACGGCCGCTGCGGCCTCCTCGACCTCGACCAGTGGCCGCAGCGACTGACGGACCAGCAGGTAGCCCACGCCGCCGACCAGCACCAGCACCACGAGACCGACACCGGTCTGCAGCCGCCGGAGCCGGTCAGTCGTGCCCTCGACATCGCCGAGGTCGCTGGCATAGGCGACAAAGCTCAGCCCGGGGAAACGCTTCAACGACACCGGTCGGACCACCACTCGCCACTGCCCATCACCCCCAGTCGCGGCGACGGTCACTGGCCCTGCATCCTTCGTGTCGAGCTGCGAGAGATTCGGGCTGCCGGCGCTGCCCGGGTCGCTCAGCAGACCCACGACCCGACCCGCGCTGTCCAGGCCGGCGATGTAGAAACGGCCGGGTGGTGCGCCACCGCCGCCACGCCCGCGGCCGCCCGGGCCCTCGCCGAGCCGACCCCGGGACGCCTCGGCGACGAGCTGGTCGTCGACCCGCCCCACCAGGTAGCCGTTCAACGCGGAGGTGGCAGCGGTCGCCGCGGTCGCCAGGCCGAGGCCGACGAGCAGCACCAGCACCACGACGAGCCGCACCCGCAGCGGGAGCGCCGCACCGGCACCCCCGCCCCCACGTCGTACGACGCTCACCGGGGCAGGCGCCACACGTAGCCCACGCCGCGCAAGGTGTGGAGCAAGCGAGGCTCGGTCGTGTCGACCTTGCGACGGAGGTAGGACACGTAGGACTCGACGACGTTGGCATCGCCACCGAAGTCGTAGTTCCAGACATGGTCGAGGATCTGCGGTTTGGACAAGACCCGGCCGGCGTTCTGCAGGAAGTAGCGCAGCAGCTTGAACTCCGTCGGGGAAAGCGGGACGAGCTCGCCGGCCTTCCAGACCTCGTGGGTGTCCTCGTCCATCTCGACGTCGGCGAAGACGAGGGTTGTCGCGGCCGGACCGCCGGCAGCGGATGACGTTCGGCGCAGCACGGCCCGGATCCGCGCGAGCACCTCGTCGAGGCTGAACGGCTTGGTGACGTAGTCGTCGCCGCCGAGGGTCAGACCCATGACCTTGTCCTCGGTGGCGTCACGCGCGGTGAGGAACACGACAGGGACGCTGGCGCCCTCGCCGCGCAACCGACGAACCAGCTCGAAGCCGTCCATGCCGGGCATCATCACGTCGAGCAACGCGAGGTCGGGCCGGAACGAGCGGGCGAGTGTCAGTGCCTGCTGTCCGCTGCTGGCGGTCGCGACCTCAAAACCAGCGAAGCGCAGGCTGGCAGCCAGCAGCTCGACGATGTTGGGCTCGTCGTCGACGATGAGCAGCCGGGCTTCGGGGGCCACAGCCTCAGTCATCGATGGCTCCTCAGGGTCCTGTCGAGCGTGCACTCACCACCTGTCCCCAGTCTGGACGTTTGCTGTGTGATTGCTGTAAAGCTGGCGCCACGGGACGGGGCAGCGCCCAAGTGTCAGCGGCAGACGACCGATCGCCGCTGGCCGGGCCGCCGTCGAGCAAGAGGCTCACGACCGAAGCAGAGTCACAAGCGTGCCGGGTACCAGCGACCAATGGCGCAGGATCGTCAGGTGCATCCGACGGTATTGACGGAGACCGTCGGTCCCTCGCGAACGCATCTCAGCGTCGTCTCGAGGAGCGTCTCGTCCTCGCGCTCTCGCGTGGTCGACAAGCCGCCGTGCGTGACAGGTCCAGTGGTCGCCGGTGCCACGTGCACGTGGGCCGACCGTTCCTCACGCGCAGCTGTCGGCGATGTGGGCGCCCGCATCCAGGCAACAGGCGAAGCAACGCTCTGCCATGCCTCGGTCCCTCTGTGCTGGACCTCGTCGAACGCGGGAGGTGCGGCCGCGAAGGCGGCGCGGTGCGTGACGATAGCTTCCGCCGGCGGAGTCACGGCGAGGAATGTCCCGGCCACCAGTGGGATCGACGCTGCGACGGCGACCGCCTGCATGCCTCCGTTGAGCCCGATGCCACGACGCACGACGACCTGCGCGCCGGCCACTAGGCCAAGGGTCGCGGACAGGGCTCTGCGCACGGAGGTGCGCGCACGACTCGTCAACGACTCCACCGTCTTGTACGTACATCCCATCGCATCGGCGATGGACTCCGGCGTCATCTGCTCGCTCCGCCGTTGAAGGACGATCCGCTGACGAACGGGAAGGCTTTCGACGACACCAGCAACCCAGGCCGCTTCGAGTCGGTCGTCCACGTCGTCCTGGGGTGACGGTTGACAAGAATCAATGGCGGTCACGTCGTAAGCGGCGCAGCGCTCGCGACGGCGGAAGCTGTCGATGGCCAGCCGCCGCGCCACGACGCGCAGCCACCCACCAGCGCGATCGATGTCAAGATCGGGCTTGAGGGCCGCTCGCAAGATTGCCTCGGAGGCGACGTCTTCCGCGTCCTCGAATGACAGACCAAGGCCCCGAACCTGGGCCACGAGGTCGCTTCGCAGCGAGAACAGCGCATCCCATTGCGGGCGGTTGGCCGTCATCGAGAACTCCCCGCTGGATGCGCCCGCGCCTCGTGCGGCAGTTCCATCAAACCGAGTCGGCACCAGCAGTGTCAAGGAAG